>NZ_JBFRKQ010000070.1:0-97452 GCF_041469505.1 Vibrio sp. 10N.286.49.E11 | reverse complement strand
GAAAGCCGCGATGAACCATATTTTTTCTGTAGGGCGACGACCTTTTGAAAGTATTCAATCCCCAACAAGGTTGGCTCTCCACCATGCCAAGAAAAGATGATTTCCGGTGTATTCTGCCCTTCTATATATTGTTTGATGTAACGCTCTAACAGGACTTCATCCATCGTATATTGAGATCCCTTGGGGTATTCAAGCAGCTGCTGTTTTTCTAAGTAATAGCAGTAGGTGCAACTGATATTACACACCGCCCCAATCGGTTTTGCTAGCGCTTGAAGCTTGCTGTGCGCCTTACCATTGAACTGCGGGATTGAACTCAAGTTTGATAGCGATAGTGTCGTCATGAAGAGCGCCTCGATGTAAAAGTTATTGTATTAGCTAAAACAATTCGTAATTCCTTTACACGGTGTTCATCGGCCAACCAAGCTTGATGGCATTAGGTTGGCCGAGTGGTTCATTTCTTCTATTTTACGTTTTCAAACGGGTTCCACGCTTCGTCAACCGGAACGATGTTTTGCACTTTTTCGTACTCTTGATATTCAGCGACCATTTCAAGGAACAGATCTGGCATTTCATTTCTCAAGTCATGTTGCTCAGCAGGGTCTTTCTTGGTGTTGTATAAGTGCCACTCACTGTCGCCACCCATTCCCGTAGAGATTCGAATGATCTTGTAATCACCTTTTAGCAAAATCCCGCTACCAAACAATTCAAATGGATTCGCATTATCGGCACTGTGCACCTCTGCCGTTTCACCTTTGAAGTAAGGCAACAAGCTCACACCACTCATCGGCGCCACTTCTCGACCTTGATATTCCGTTCCTGGATGCTCTACCTCTGCAATTTCAAGAATCGTGGCTGCAATGTCTTTCACTTGGGATAAGTCATCTGTTTGAGTTCCCGGCTGTAACGCATCTTCACCTTCTAAAAGCGCTTTGGCTGGCTTAACGATAAATGGCACACGGATACCGCCCTCTGCTGTGTAAGCTTTGTACCAAGATAGGCCACCGGTTGAAGCGCTTGCCCACTCAGGACCCAATGAAACGCTGGAGTTGGCTTTCCCTAGGTTTTCCGTCGAGTTGTCGAAATGATGAGCAGTCCACGTTCGGATCAAATCACTGATATTTTCACCGGTAATATCCGCCGCTTCTGGGCCGTTATCCGCTAGGTACATGATGTAAGTATTATCGTATTCCCCGATTTCTTTCAGGTAATCGACTATCTGACCGACTTGTTGGTCCTGCATTTCCATCATGCCCATCGCGACAGCCATTTTCTTGCCGTGCCACTTTTGTTCTTTTTCAGAGAGCGAGTCCCAAGGGCGGCTTAATGCGTTACGACCTGAAATATCGGCGTCTTTTGGAATCACGCCCATCTCTTTCATGCGTTGGAAACGATCTTCTCGAACCGAGTCCCAACCATGTTCAACGTAGTAATCGACTTTATCTTGATAAGCAGACTCAGGCGCTTGCAGTGGTAGATGAATACCGGTGAATGGGACGTAGGCAAAGAAAGGCTTGCCGTCGTCTTTCTTGCTGTCGATCATCTTGATGATCTCGTTGGTGTAAACTTGGTCTGAGTACTCGCCTTTGTAATTATCCTCAACCACTTCACCGTTGCGGTAAGTTGGCTCAACTTCAACACCGGGAATATCGCCTTTTTGCAACGCATCCGCTGTCGCAGCGTTTTTGGCCGGGAACATCATATCTCGATTAAAGTGATTCGAGCCGCCCGCTAAGATACCGTAACTCTCTTCAAAACCTCGATCGTCAGGTAAGAAACCATCGTCGTGCCCCAAGTGCCATTTCCCAGAGAGGTAAGTGTTATAACCACTCTCTTTAAGCAGCGTTGCGACCGTAACCCCTTTCTTGGTGAGGTAACCTTCATAACCCGGCTTGCCAATCGCACCCGGATAGACAGCATAGTCGAAGGTGCCTAGCCCAACCTCGTGGCTATTTGCTCCGGTTAACATCATAGAGCGCGTTACCGATGAGGTTGGTGACGCGTGAAAGTTAGTAAACTTAACCCCCTCTTCAGCCAGCGCCATTAGGTTTGGTGTATTGGCTTCTGAGCCATAAGGCTGAGTATCGGCAAAGCCCACATCATCGCCAACAATAACAACAATATTCGGTTTTTCTGATTCAGCCGCAAGAGCAGCACTGCTTGCCGCAGCCATTGCAGTGAAGACTAAAGATTTCTTGAATGTCTGCATAAGACGTTCTCCAATTTCTGTGATTAACTTGTTTCAGTAATTAACTTTTCTGCGAGTAACTTTTTCTGTGAGTAACCTGAGTTAGGATTTGAATTAGTGCGCGGCTTGCGACATCCAATGTAATAAGTCGAGCGCAGGGTCATACTCTTGAGCTGCTGCCATGCCGATCCAGGTGACAGCTTCCGCTTGGCTGGCTTGAACGCCACTTCCAGAGATATACATCAATCCAAGCTGTGTTTGAGCTTCAGGGCTACCGTTATTGGCTGCGGTGACGAACCACTCCGCGGCTTTTTCATCATTCTGTTCTACGCCCTCTCCGCTCAGATATAAGTAAGCGACAGAGAGCTGGGCATCCAATTGCCCTTGATAAGCTTCATCCAACAATTGCACGACGTCTTGATGCTGCTGCGATTGATCCATGGTGGCTTCATTCTCAAAGTTCTCGCTTCCAAAGCTTGCCTTGGCAAAAAACAGAACAACCAAAACACCCGCCAAAATCACGGTAGTTAAACGTTTATTGAGCATTTATTTCCTCCTCGGGAATAAAGGTCTCGACGTCCCTGTTGAATGAATTAGGTGAAAAGTAGGAATGGCGCGATGATGCACAAGCTTGATAGCAATACGTTTTCGATTTTCATAATTGGCTCTCGAGTAATGATTGTTGAATGAATCAGGGACTGAATCATCGACTGAATTAAATGGTCATAGCATTCAGTCGATTAAGACAGAGACTTAAATCGCTTTCTCTATGATGGTTTCAATCGTCTGTTTCGAGATTGGGTAGAACTGAAAACAGATGTCTTTTTCAATCGCTTCGGCAATGTTGCTCTTCTCTTGCTCATCAAACTTCCAGCTGCTGAAACGCTTCATCGCACCGACACTGGTTTGGAAGTTATTTAAGAAATCCAACACTCTCTGGTAAACCATCTCATCGGTTCCCATCGTGTCGACCGAGAAAGCTTGAGCTAACTTCGCCGCATTCGGCATATAGAATTCAGGCAGAGCTTCAATCACAACCGGCATCAGTACCGTGTTGGCATCGCCATGTGGAATGTGGCTAATCGCACCAAAGGCGTGAGCACAGTTATGAATCGGAATACCGCCCAAAGACGAATAGAAAGCAGAGATCGCCATGGTACTTGCTTGAAGAAGATTGCCACGTGCGGTTAGGTTTTCTGGCTCTTTAAGTGCCAAGGGTAAGTTTTCAACAATCAATTTTGCAGCCTGAATGCCGTAAGCGTCTGTGAATGCATTACTCATTGGCGAGACAATCGCTTCAACGGCGTGTGTTAGTGCATCCATAGCGGTAGAACGAGTAAGGTGAGCTGGCAGCTTAGTGGTCACCGTTGGATCAAGGATCGCGATATCAGCTTCCAATCCCGATGCGACTAGACTTGCCTTAATGTTTTCATGCTCATTGTAAAAAACAGCAATAGGAGAGGCTTCTGCGCCCGTGCCAGCCGTTGTCGGAACCGCAATGTGTGGCACTCGAATGTCTTCATTGTTTGGCCACACATCCATATGACCGCCGCCCGCAATCACGGTGCGAATGTCATCTATCTTCTTATGAAATGCGTATTTCACGCCTTTAGAAGCATCAATCACGCTGCCGCCGCCAACAGACAAAATCGCATCAGCATTGACGCTGTTTGCAAACTCAATGGCAGCGTTGATGTTGTCGCAAGTCGCGTCTGGCGCGATATCGGTGTACACACCAACAAGCTGAACCGCTTGTTCATTGCCTGGCTGGTTCACCTTTTCGTTTACAAACAACGCCGAGAACTGCTCAACAAAACCAAGAGACTCCAAGCCTTTATCAGAAAAGAGCACGACTCTTTGCGCACCTAAGCGACCAAAAAGAGAAGGGATATTTTCAATGCCATTCTCTTGAGCATGAACAATGGTTTTAAGTTGAAAGTTAAAATTATTGGTTGTCATGGTATTTACCTCATTTCTAGTTGATGACTAAACAATAACCAATACAAACCGGTCGGTCCAGAGCGTTAATGTCAAAGATATGTCAATTAAGATCTTTATGGATCATTGCCCCAAAACGAAAAAAGCCCGCAAATGCGGGCTGTAGTAATAAGTGAGTGATCATTAAATAAGTGTCATTGACTCACCATGAGCAACTTATTAACTATTAACTATTAACTATTAACTATTAACGAAGATGATCTGGCACCTTGCTTTTGTCTCTAGTGAGGTAGTAATACAGGTAAACTAAAGAGTAGACAGTCACAAATCCATCGAGCGCAAATACACCGCTCCAACCATAAAACCACTCATAATCGTTGATACACACGTTGTATAAAAAGATGCCAACAAACATCGACTTCTCAAATGCGCTGTAAATCATGGTCGAGGTGCGCAGCGATTTGTACTTCGCAGAGAACATCAACAACACACCAATACAGCCAACCATCACACCCCAGTGCTGATAAGTCCCCAGCAAATACTCTTTGTTTTCCATCATGGTATCGTTGTATGAGAACAGCGTCTGCATACTCCAATCTGGCGCTAGGAAAGTGGAAAAAGCCGTCGCTGTTAAGAAACCGGTGATCATCAAATACGATTTGATCGTACGTTCAAAAAAACGTTCCAACATAAAAGTAACCTCTTAAAATAATTTCGTGAAAATAACTTTTTGAAAAATAAACAGTGTCATACCAACAGTGATTTACTGGCCAAGCATGCCCATCACTGCGGTTTTTAATTCGTTGTCTTCTTTTGAAAACAGATGCTTAACTCGATGATCTAAGCCTGTTTCCAAGACGGTTTTGGCATGGGAGAAAGTAAGGAAACCTTCTTTGCCGTGATAGTTGCCCTGACCAGATTCACCAATGCCACCAAACGGCGCGTCATCAACCGCTAAATGGAAAACACAGTCATTAATACACATACCACCGGAGTGAACTTGGTGCTTAACCTGAGCCTGTAAACTCAAATCAAAGCTCATTAGATAGAGCGCTAACGGCCTTGGTTTGCTATTGATGACTTGGAACGCCTCTTCGATATTGCGATACGTAATCAAGGGTAATAGTGGGCCGAAAATCTCTTCGTTCATCACCTTGGATGACAGGCTTGGTTCAACAATTAGGTGCGTCACCAAACGATGGTTACCTAAGTCCATCGCTTCGTCATGGCAAGCGACGGTTCGCGTTCCTGCTTGTTGCTCTTCATTCAACAAGCCGACAATACGATCGCATTGACGAGGATTGATTAGGGACGTCAAACTCTCGGAATAGACCCCTTCATCGAACAGCAATTGGTACTGTTTTTTATACTCTTGAATGAAAGATTCAACTTTCCCTTCGGGTAGCAATACATAGTCAGGAGTCACACACACCTGCCCGTTATTGAGGCTCTTACCATAAATGATTCGCTCAACCGCGATATCAATTGGCATGTCTTCTGCAACGATAACCGGTGACTTACCACCTAGCTCTAGCGTGACTGGAGTTAGCGTGTCAGCCGCTGACCTCATCACTTGGCGACCCACTTGGGTTGACCCCGTAAACAGAAGATGATCAAACGGCAACGCCGAAAATGCGGCTGCGATTTCTACCTCACCTTCAACCAAGCACACCTCATCGGATTGGAAGACTTCCACCAATAGCGCTCTTAATACTTGGTTCGTCGCTGGGGTAAATTCACTCATCTTGATCATGGCGCGATTGCCCGCTGCCAACGCCGAAATAAGCGGGCCGACGGATAACATGATCGGGAAGTTCCACGGAGCAATGATCCCGACAACGCCTTTGGGTTGATAAACCACTTCAACACGAGAGGTTGAAAGCAAAGGGCCGGAATGACGAATCGAAGATGTCGACCAATGAGGTAAACACTCAATGCTGTGATCAATATTTCCGATGCAAGGCAATATGTCGGCCATCAAAGTGTCTTGTCGACTGCGGTGACCATAGTCCTCACTCACGGCTGAACACAAACGATCTGTGTAATCGATAAGCGCAGATTTAAGTGCAAACAACTGCTCAATTCTCTCCGATATCGCTGGCATCGGTTTCTGTGCAAAAGCTCCCTGCATGCTGTTCAACGTCATGGTCATTTGTGTTGGCGTCAATTCGTGTTTCATACATCACCTCGTGGTTAAGATGAGCACACAATAATACAAAACAGACCGGTCGGTCTAGTGTTTTATTGTCAGAGAATCGTCAATGGAGTTTTGATTACAATCCAATGAGGCGGCTTCAAACGAGGCAAAAAGTCAGGGGAATTTAAAATAAGAAGGCGTAACTAACACGCAGGGCAAATAGAGATTTTAAATGGCAGGATCAAAAATGGCCGCTTAGTGCGACCATTTGATAATAATTTAAGTTTTTGTTTTAAATGAACAATTTAAAAATGACGTTAGCTCTTGGCTACGTTTGCAATGCCTTCAAGCTGAAGTACTGGAGCGGCGTCGATGTCTTCTGCGTTCATCATTGATGATACTCGCTGCATTGAAGAAAGCAGTAAGCTTTGCTCCCACGGCTCTAGGTTTTGGAATTTTTTTACGAAGTTATCTTGCAGCGGTGGTGGCGCATTGTTTAGCAACTCTTGACCTTTTTCAGTCAGGTTTGCGTGTACTTTGCGGCGATCTGACGAGCTGCGAACACGTTGTACATAGCCATTCAGTTCCAAGCGATCGATGATCGTGGTTGTGGTGGCTTGGCTTACATTGGTGTGATTAGACAATTCTTTGATCGTCACATTACCCATTTCTTGGATTGCTCTCATTAAGATTAATTGAGGGCCAGTCAAACCATACTCTTTACTCAGCTTTTTCGAGTGTAAATCGATAGCGCGAATAATTTGGCGAATAGCGACCAGGATTTCGTCATGTTTGTCCAAGATGCAGACCTTTGTACTAATATACTGTGAATGGTTTTACAGCGTCGAAGCGATGATATGTCCTGATTATTTACGTCAGGTGAGCTCGAATTACACTGTAAATTGATAAATTACTTCATTGATTTTTCCGCATTGTACTGATGTTCATACTATTCTCAATCTTTTCTATACCACTAAACTTGCGTGGTACGGCACTTTTACTTAATGAAGGGGAAATGAAAGCTTCAATGAAGGGGAAAATAACGAGTCAGAGAATACAAGTTCAAAGAATAATATATTTTAATAATCATAGAGGTAGAGAGACTTAACCCTCTCCACCTAATAAAAAACCAGCCCTAATCGCCAAGCTGGAAAACGAAATTTTACGCAGCGGTATTCATCTGAAAATTACCCGTTAGCGCGTTGTAAAACTCGCTGTTATCCAAAATACCAACCAGTTGATTGTCTTCCACCAGCAAAATCGGGTGATTACTTAGCTGTTTCAGTTTAATCGCATCACGCATGCCAATTTCAGGGCTTGCCACAACCACACTCGACGCGCTGATCGCGGTTAGGTCGTCAGATTCGCTCCACTCGACAAGCGCCAAAGCAGATTCACCTTTTACTGATAAAGCACCTTCACTCTGTTCAATCCAGAGATCTTTAGAATCGCAGATCTTCCAGCTTTCATTCTCTTGCGTCAGTGAATCAAGAGGCTGCATCAAAGAACGACCTTTAAGCACATTCAATGGATTGGTGTGAGCCACGAAGTCTTTTACGTATTCTGTTTTTGGCGTCAGTACGATCTCTTCAGGCTTACCGTGTTGAATCAATTTCCCTGACTCCATGATCGCGATGTTGTTACCAATCTTCAGTGCTTCATCTAGGTCGTGACTCACGAACAGAATCGTTTTGTTGAGTTTGTTTTGCAGTGTGATCAGTTCATCTTGCAGTTGAGCACGAATCAATGGGTCAAGCGCCGAGAACGGTTCATCCATCAATAGAATGTCGGTGTCCATTGCAAACGCACGCGCCAAACCAACACGTTGCTGCATGCCGCCAGAAAGCTCATGAGGGAATTTGGTTTCCCATTCGGCTAGGCCGACCATTTCTAGTTGTTCACGCGCTTTTGCACGACGAACATCTTTCGCTACGCCCTGCATCTCAAGACCAAACGCCACGTTGTCTAATACGTTAAGCCATGGCATCAAAGCAAACTTTTGGAAAACCATGGATACACGGTGAGTACGAAGATGACGCAGAGTCGCTTCATCACATTGCGCTAAATCGACTTGTTGGTCACCGTCTTTGATTGTTAGTGAACCCCGGCTGATCTCATTCAAACCGTTAACTGCGCGAAGCAAAGATGATTTACCAGAACCAGACAAACCCATCAATACACAGATCTCGCCTTCTTCAACCGTCAGCGACACATTGTCTACGCCGACAACTTGACCTGTTTCATCGATGATCTCTTGGCGAGTTTTACCTTGATCGAGTAGTTCCAGCGCTTGATTGGCTTTGTTACCAAACACAACATCAAGGTTTTTAATGGTAATCGCGTCCATTGCCTTTTGTTCCTGAGAGATAGACATGATTAAGCTTCCTTCTGGTTTGGTGTTTTGCACAGGCGGTCAAGGATGATTGCGACTAAAACAATCGCTAATCCGGCTTCAAAACCTTGTGAGATGTTCACTGTGTTCAATGCACGAACAACCGGTTTACCAAGCCCGTCAGCACCAACAAGAGCGGCGATAACCACCATCGAAAGCGACAACATAATACATTGGGTGACACCCGCCATGATGCTTGGCAGAGCGGCAGGTAATTCAACTTTGAGCAGTAACTTCATGCGACTTGCACCAAAAGCTTTACCCGCTTCAATCAGCTCTTCAGGGACTTTCGTTACCCCTAAGTAGGTCAAACGAATCGGTGCAGCTATCGCGAAAATAATGGTCGAGATTAAGCCAGGAACGATGCCCAAGCCGAATAGAACCAGAGTTGGAATCAGATACACAAACGTTGGGACGGTCTGCATTAAATCGAGAATTGGACGCAAAACTGTATAGAGCCAAGGACGGTGAGCAGCCATGATGCCAACCGGTACGCCAATTAATACGGAAATCGTTGTCGCCGCAAAGACGAGAACAAAGGTTTCCAGCATTTCTTGCCAGTAGCCGAGGTTAAGAATAGTCAGCAGTGCCGCGACCACAAAGATCACTAGCGAAGGTTTTCGGTGTAAGTACCATGCAATCGCAGCAGTAATCACGATTGGCAGAGCAGGCGGCATCCACTTAAATACATCGACTAAAAACATAATGACGGTTTCTAGAAAAATCGAAATAGCGTCAAAGAATCCTGCTGCATTGATTGTTAGCCAATCAACACCCGCTTCCATCCATTGTCCGACAGGGATTTTGTTTTCCGTAATAAAATTCACAATATTGCCTTTTATTATGGGTGGGCTACTTCAAACCAATCGATAAATTGGCAAGCCCACCTTTATTATTTATGTAGCTGTTGAGATAGGTAGAACTAAGCTTTAACTTGCTTTAGGTATTCAGTAACGGCTTGAGTCGCTGATTCACCTTTATGCGTTTTTACGTTGTCTAACCAAGCTTCAACTTGTTGAGGGTTGTTGTTCAACCACTGTTGAGCCGCTTTTTCTGGCTTCACTTTTTGGTTAAGAATCTCTTCCATCAACTGGTTTTCCATCTCAAGAGTGAATTCTAGGTTTTGTAGAAGTTGACCGACGTTTGCACACTCAGACAGGTAGTTTGAACGAACGTTGGTGTAAACATTCGCGCCACCGTAGTTAGGGCCGAAGAAGTCGTCACCGCCTGAAAGGTATTCCATCGCAACATTGCTGTTCATCGGGTGCGGAGCCCAACCAAGGTAAACAATCCATTGGCTACGACGTGCTGCGCGTGACACTTGAGACACCATGCCCGCTTCGCTTGATTCCACTAAGCTGAAATCTTTCAAGCCAAACGCGTCAGAATCAATCATTGATTGGATTAGGCGGTTACCGTCGTTACCCGGTTCGATGCCGTAGATGCGGTCTTTAAATTTGTCGGCATGTTTTGCTAGGTCTGCGAAGCTTTTCACACCAGAGTCGTACACGTATTTTGGTACAGCTAGTGTGTATTTTGCGCCTTCAAGGTTGGCACGAACGGTTTCAACCGTGCCCTCTTCACGGTACTTAGCAATATCGCCTTCCATGGTTGGCATCCAGTTACCTAGGAATACGTCAATATCGCCGTTCGCCATTGAAGAGTATGTCACCGGTACTGAAAGTAGGTCGGTTTTGGTTTTGTAACCAAGGCCTTTTAATAGTTCGGAAGTAACGGCGGTTGTAGCGGTAATGTCAGTCCAGCCTACATCAGCGAATCGAACGTTTTCACATTGCTGCGGTTCAATAGAAGCGTTAGCGCCAAATGCAAATGAACTAATGGCTAATGTTGCTAATACCTTTTTTGTAGCGGTTTGTTTATGTTGAGTCGTCATAATGATTCCTTTTTATCTTTCCTTTTTCTGCCCTAACTCATACTAATCAGGGCAGTTTTGCTGACTTTTGACTAATTTTGGTTGTTACTTTTTATTATTTTTATCTCAATAACAGAGGCTTACGCTTCTCTTACTGGTTTATTGATTCTTTGCTTCTCTTGCCATTCAGGTGCAATCCACACTGGAACGTCCTGCTTTTTGAGCATTGGATTGCCCAAAATCAAATCGGAAGCACGCTCAGCCACCATAATGGTCGGGGCGTTCAAGTTTCCGTTTGGAATAACAGGGAAAACAGATGAGTCGACAACGCGCAGATTATCAATACCGCGAACACGACACTCTTCATCAAGCACTGCCATTGGATCATCATCAGCGCCCATTTTGCAGCCACATGAAGGGTGATACGCACTTTCCACGTTCTGCTTAACCCATTCGTCGATTGCTTCATCGGAAGTCACACTTAGACCCGGCTGAATCTCTTCACCTCGGTAAGCATCCATTGCTGGTTGAGACAAGATCTCACGCGTTAGACGAATACAATCGCGCCAATCTTGGCGGTCTTGCTCAGTCGAGATGTAGTTGAAAATGATCTCTGGCTTGGCATGCGGATCAGCAGAAGTGATCGCAACCGTACCGCGACTCTCTGGCTTATTAGGCCCAACGTGTACTTGGAAACCGTGACCATCAAAGGCCGCTTGTCCGTCGTAACGCATCGCTGCTGGCAGGAAGTGATATTGAATGTTTGGCCACTTCAATCCTTTACGAGAGCGAATGAACGCACACGATTCAAAGTGGTTAGTAGCACCCAGACCTTTGCGAGTCAGAATCCATTCCGCGCCAATCATGCCTTTGCTCACCAAGCCAAGCTTGCTGTTGAGTGTGATCGGTTCGTTGCAGTGATATTGGAAGTACACTTCTAGGTGATCTTGAAGGTTTTCACCGACACCGCTTAGTTCGTGTTTAACTTCAACGCCAGCCTTTTCAAGCACCGCTTTCGGGCCGATACCAGAAAGCTGCAGCAGTTGAACAGAACCGATAGAACCCGCAGAAGAGATCACTTCTTTGTTCGCCACAGCCACCTGGGTATTTCCTGACTTTTCAAACTCGACACCGACGGCTTTCAAGCCCGATTGACCATTTGAGTCTTGTCCTTCAAGTAGGAAACGACGCGCCACGATACCTTTCTTCAAGGTCAGGTTTGAACGCTTCAATGCTCGACGTAGATAAGCGTTAGAGGTTGAGGCTCTAACACCCTTGTCTACCGTCATATGCATAGTGCCGAAGCCTTCTTGCTGGTAGCCGTTGTAGTCTTGTGTTTCTGGGTAACCGGCGTCTTTACCTGCATCGATGAACGCTTGGTAAAGCGGGTTGAGCTCCATATCGTTACCATTACAAGTGCCGACAGGGCCATTGTCTCCACGGTATTCATCACCACCTTTGTTCCATGATTCAGCACGGCGGAAATAAGGCAGACATGCTTGGTAGTTCCAACCCGCAGCGCCCTCTTCTTCCCATTGGTCAAAATCACACGCGTGGCCACGAACATAAACCATACCGTTGATCGATGAGCTGCCGCCTAACACTTTGCCACGTGGGCAGTGCAGTTCACGTCCATCAAGGCCCGGCTCTTTCTCTGTTTCAAATTGCCAAGCGTACTTTTCAGTATTCATTGGGTAAGAAAGCGCGGTTGGCATTTGGATAAAAATACTCTTGTCCGTACCACCAGCTTCCAGTAATAAAACGCTATGTTCACCGCTTTCCGTTAGCCTATCCGCTAACACACAGCCGGCCGAACCCGCGCCGACGATAATATAATCGTAGCGTTGTTCCATGTTTTGATTTCCCTGAGATGAGTCAGTAGGGCTAGCTCTGTTAAGCTAACCCATAAAATTGAGTGTTACGCGTTAGGCATAAGGGCTGGCGTAGTCGCCAAGTTCAATAAGAATGCTCTTAGTCTGCGTATAGTGAAGTAGGGTTTCTGGTCCATTTTCACGGCCAATACCCGAAAGCTTGTAACCACCAACCGGCATTTCTGCAGGTGAGTCACCCCACGTATTAACCCAACAAATACCAGCCTGCATTTGATGGATCACGCGGTGAGCACGAGAAAGGTTTTGCGTGAACACGCCAGCCGCTAGGCCATATTTGGTGTCGTTAGCGCGGCGAATCACATCGTCTTCGTCCGTAAACTTCAACACTGACATCACAGGGCCGAAGATCTCTTGCTGAACGTGAGGCATGTTGTCTTCGCAATCCACAAACACGGTTGGGATAACAAAGTTGCCGTTTTCGAGGCCGTTATCTGTCACTTGATAGCCGCCCGTCAGCAGGGTTGCACCCGACTGTTTTGCTAGCTCAATTGCTTCAAGGACTTTTGAAAGGTGTTCTTTAGAAATCAACGCGCCGATCTGAGTCTCCATGTCCATTGGGTTACCAATGATCAGCTTCTCAGTGCGTGTTTTAAGTTGATCGATGAATGCGTTGTAGATATTTTTGTGTACATAAACACGGGTACCGTTAGTACACACTTCGCCTTGAGTGTAGAAGTTTGCGACCATCGAAGCCGAAACTGCATCATCCAATTTCGCATCATCAAACACGATCATTGGTGACTTGCCGCCAAGTTCCATGGTGACTGATTTCAGTGTCTTAGCGCTATCCGACATTACCGCTTTACCGGTACCGGTTTCACCTGTGAACGACACTTTCGCGATATCTGGGTGCGCCGTTAGCATTTGACCTACTCGGTAATCGCCCTGAACCACGTTAAACACGCCATCAGGAAGACCAGCTTCAGTAAAGATCTCTGCAAGCTTTAGAGCTGTGAGCGGCGTCTCTTCTGAAGGCTTGAAAATCATCGCATTACCCGCAGCGAGTGCTGGAGCCGATTTCCACATCGCAATTTGGATAGGGTAGTTCCACGCGCCGATGCCCGCACAGATACCTAGCGGTTCGCGGCGTGTGTAGAAAAATTGAGATTCACTCAGCGGCTGTTGGTCGCCTTGTAGCGTTGGTGCCAAGCCAGCAAAGTATTCAATAACATCAGCACCAGACGCCACATCCACTTCAATTGCTTCTTGCAGCGGCTTGCCCGTATCAACAACCTCAAGGTTTGCAAGGTCATTATTTCGAGCTCTAAGTATTTCCACTGCCTTCAACAGAATGCGGCTGCGTTCCACAGCGGTCATTGCAGACCATACCGCAAACCCGCGTTTCGCAGATTCAATAGCACTGTCGACATCTGCTGAAGATGCTTGGCCTAAGGTCGCGATAGGTTCACCGTTGGCAGGGTTAATGCTATCAAAGGTTTCACCAGAGGTTGCTTTAACCGCTGCGCCATCGATGTATAACGAGTTCATTTCCATTTGAGATTCTGACTTAATTATTGTTATTAGACTCTACTGGTCTAGTTTGAATTTTGGGTGTAAGTATTGGTCGTTCTAGTGCTGTTCTAGTTCTAACACTGCGTTCTATTTGGTACTGCACGAGTAGAACGTCAGTTGTTTATCTAGATAATCATTGATGATGGCACGCGCCTTTTGAGCATCGATACCATCTGGGTTTAGTGTGCCTCTCAGCCACAAACCATCAATCAGAGACGCAATCCCGTGAGCAACGAGATCCGCTTGTTCATGATTCAAAATACCTTTCAACTCAAGACGTAAGTGTGAAATCAAACGTTTTTCATTCACACGTTGCAGTCTTTTCAGCTGCTCGTCATGCATTGAATATGACCAAAATGCCAACCACGCCTTCGCGACCTTATTTTCTGCTTGGTAACCTTCGAAGTTACCATCGATGATCGCGTTAATTCTCTGTTGGTGAGCATCAACAGGAAGTGCTTTTAGTGACGTGGTGATGGTATTGGAAAGTTGGCGAAGGATTTCACGCATGGTCTCTTCGAGCAGCCCATGCTTTCCACCAAAATAGTGATTAATAATGCCAGTGGAGACTCCCGCTTCTTTGCTGATCAACGCAATACTCGCGGCATGCAAACCCACTCGATCAATCACCGTCATGGTGGCTTGAACAAGCTGTGGTTTACGTATATCAGGCATCCCGACCTTCGGCATTTCTCAGTCCTTTTATTTTATATTGAACGTTCAGTTAAATATAAAATGACAGAAATTTAGTTAGGGTTCAAATGATTATTTAAAACAAACTCATAACAATACAGCATTCAAAACAACAAAAATCATTATAGAACAACAGCTTAAATATCATTTAGAGCACTAACGAAAACAATTGAAGATTTGAGGTGTGATAGTTATTGGTCAAATGTTTTTGCTTAGAAAGTTCAAGAATCAATCAGTGAGAGTCCTTGTAGAAACTTTTTGGGGAGGGAGTGGAAAGGAAGTATCAAGGAATTTTCATACTGAAATTTAAGACAAGGAAATCCACAATCAACACAGGTAACGAATCAAAAAATGAACAAAAAAGGTTGGCGACAACAGCGTCATCACCAACCTTCTCAGTCGTTTCTAATGTTATTGCAAGCCTAAGCTACTCAATGCGTGTGATGAAACCGTATTTATCTGACTCAGCCTTAGTCACCCAGTGTTCGCCAGAAGCCGGAGCAGAATCCAACGTGAAGATATAGAAGTCGATTCCTTTGTCTCCCATTACCTTTTTAAAGTAGGTCGCTTGCTTGCGATGGCTTTCGTTCGTGTATGGGAAGTCTTTGGCTGTTTTATCATCCTCAGCCCAACTGTGCACACCAACCTGCTTATTAAGCTCAATGGCTTTAGTGGTATCTGCTCGTTGCAAAACTCGTGGGTTACCCGCAGCGAAAAGATCCGTGCCGCCAGAGAACACCGACCCCGTAGGCGTTACGATCGTCGTCATGTTGTTACTGTGGATCATGCGACCGGTGTACATATTGATATCGTCGTCAGCACTGCCACCTATGTGGTTATTAAATTTCAAGATCATTTCACTGCCTGGGTATAACTTAACGATATCGAAAAGCTGCGAATAGGTTGTTGCCCCAAGAGTAGAAGTAATGCGCTCAACGGCGCCAGTCTCGTTGAGCACATCACGGTAAAAAGCGTTGAAAGCAAACGAGGTGGTTATCGTTACCTTGTTCCCACTTTTAGTGTTACTCAGAATGGTAGACCCAAGGCTAGTCACGTATTGAACCAGTTCATTGTGATACTCAAGCTCGACGGGCTTATGAGTATTCGTCGTCGTGTTAATTAACGTGGTGTCATTGCCGATTGAGCGTTGAGCCGCACCACAATCAAACACGTCCAAACCCTTGCTCTCTGTGTAGATACCGCAGCTATCAAATCCTGCATCAGGGAGGTACAGATCCACACTTTGACCTAAACTATCCGCAAGCCTAACCACTTTTTGCTTATCACTAATATCTTCCGCAAACAGAACGATTTCATACTGCACACCGTTGTAATCAAGTTTTATGGATTCTTGGACCTCTTGTCGCTCTTTATACAACTCACCCAGTTTCGCTGATGAAAATACGTAATCCGCTTGAGGTTTTGCTTGCACTTTGGTGGCAGCTTTACCTGAGTTAGAGCTTGAATTACAGCCCGCTAACAGAATCAAAGGTAACGCCAGTAATGCATTTCTATAGTCGTTCATACCGTTATTCCCAAAATGTTTGATGAGAAAATTCTATTGTTTAGCGCTGAATTTATCTGTCGTGGAAATGTATGAGAATGTCGAGCCTATTTGAACGATGTTTTTTATTTTCCTATAAATGCCAATTCATCATTGAACTAACTTATAAAGTGTTTAATCATTCGCTTTAGGTATTTGGCGAAGCATCTGAACTTATATGCAATAGCGTATAATCGTAATGGTTCATCACGACGAAGACTCGCTCACCTAATCTCAATAAGTGAAACGCACGACAAGGCTGATAATGGAATGACAAAACCTAAAATGATCATCGTGGAAGACGATTTGAAACTTCAGAACATGTTGCAGGACTACTTCGTCGCGCAAGATTTTGATGTCACGGTGTTGGACGATGGCAGCGATGCCGCACAGACCATCCTCGCGGAGCAACCTGACATCGTATTGCTAGATTTGATGCTTCCTGTAACTGATGGACTTACAATCTGCCGACAGACGCGTACGCACTATAAAGGTAAAATCTTGATGCTCACCGCTAGCGATGACGACTTTGATCACGTCGCTGGTTTAGAGACAGGGGCTGATGATTATGTCACCAAGCCAATCAAACCACGAGTTCTGCTGGCCAGAGTTCGTTCGCTATTACGCCGCCAAGACGTCAATACGGCTTCAGTCGATGACTCAGATAACCTTCAGTTTGATCAACTCGTTCTGAAAAACACCTATAAGAAGTGTGAACTTTCAGGTGCCGTTTTATCACTCACTGACAGTGAATTTGACCTACTTTGGTTATTGGCAAGCAACCCAGACACTCCGTTGTCTCGTGACTACTTGACGCAAACATTGCGCGGGATTGAGTACGACGGAATAGACCGCACAATAGATAACAAAGTCGTGCGTCTAAGAAAGATACTGGGCGACGACCACACACCAGCAGAGAAAATTCAGACCATTCGCGGTAAAGGCTACTTGTTTGTTTCCACCGCCTGGCATTAACTTCGCTCACTACGAGCGTAATGAAAGAGAGCGATTATGCGACGTATCTTTTTGGAGTCCCTATTAGGGCTGTTAGTTTGCTTTATGGGCGGCATTGTCGCCTACGAAATCTGTGTCTATCAGCTCAATACCGACTACGAATATGTTCTGCAAGATTATGAAGCGACAGCCCACCAGCAACTCATAGAAAACATCGCTAAAAATCAGGGGCTTGAAGCGGCTCAACAAGCAATGAACCAGTTTGTCGAAACCACTCGCAATAAACTGGTGACGTTCAACCCAAAAGATGAAATACCAAGCCCCGTTTCAGAGTTCTTCAGCACGAATCCGAATACCTTTATCTTTCACGATGATGAGCGTGATCTATGGTTTCGCTTAGCAAGCAGTGACAATACCTATCATTACCTACCCAACAGTGAAGCGTTCGTTAGGCAAAAAATAGAATTGGAAGATGACCTCATTTGGTTATTTTTCCTAGCAAGCTTTATCTTATACGGCTTATGCCACCTATTTATCATCTTCCGCCGAGTTAAGAAGCTTGAATCGGCGACGCTAGCCTTTGCAGAAGGGGATCTCTCTTCACGAGCCGAGACCTCAAGTGGCATCGCAATTGGCTCACTCAACAAATCCTTTAACCTAATGGCCGATCGCATTCACCGGTTAATTGAGAGCAATCGTTCACTCACCAATGCGGTCGCTCATGAACTGCGCACGCCGATATTCCGGATCCAATGGCAAGCTGAAATGCTTAAAGACACACCGCTCAACGAATCTCAGCAAGAGACTGTAGAAAGCATTGTGGAAGATACGGAAGAGATGGAGAAGATGGTCGACGAGCTATTGTGTTACGCCAAGCTGGATAGCTGCGACCTCGAAAATTTGCAGCAGCCTGTCGAGATAAATGACTTTCTTGGCCACGCAATGACGCGTTGGAACAAAGATACAGAGCTCAACATCAACCTATCACTGCCAGAGCAACCATACGAGATTCTTGCGGATGAGATACTGCTGAACCGCGCCCTAGATAACCTCGTACGCAACGCCATGAAATTCGCACGCTCTCAAGTGTTAATTGAAGCCAGCGTGCATCAAGAACAACTACAGATTGCCGTACATGATGATGGTGATGGCGTGGCACAAGAACATCAAGCTCGCCTGTTCGAACCCTTTTACGTTGGCGACAAAGCGCGTAACAAGGCCAAGAGCGGCCATGGTTTAGGGCTTTCTATCGTCGAAAAGATCTGTGCTCAACATAGCGCGACCGTAGAGGTTGGTCAGAGCCAAACCTTAAAGGGGGCGGTATTCACCATATCCATTCAGCTATGTAATGATTCCGCTGACAAACCCATACAGTAACTACAAAACACCTCTGGAATAATGTTCAACATCGGTCGGGAGATGCTGTCTCCCAATGAACTTATTGAATCTAAATTCCAATCTTTCTTAAGGTGTTTGTATGAAAAAGTTATTAGTTGTTTTAGGCATTGTTTCTCTAGCGGGTTGTTCTGGTATTAGCCACAACGAAGAAGTGTACACAGCGCACGCAGAGAGCTTCAACATTGTCGGTTTCCAAGTGCCAGGTAACACTCAAGACCGCGCAATGGAATTAGTACCTGAAGGTGCAACGGTTGATACGATTCGCTCAACAAACTCTGATACGAGCTCTGTTCTGGGTATCATCAACCGTATTATCGGTATCGACTACGTACAAGTTGGCGGTAAAAAGCAGTAATTCGCTATAGTGACGTTAGCCACGTACCATAATTAAGTGTCGCAGTTGCCTACCTATATTCAGTAGCCTGCACAAACTAAGTTAATCTAAGCCAGTGACCCGTCGCTGGCTTTTTTCATCCAGCAGATTTTGTGCTCTGTGCCAAACAAGTGCCCGATTCCCCTTCCCTCTTTTAACTAACAATTCGAAAAATAAGCCGAAAAGTCTTCGATTTCTTATCAAAATTGCCCCTAAATTCGCTAAATGGCCTTCTGTTTAAAGTGACACTTTCAAATCGTTGATCCTTCTATCAACCCAGAATCCGTTAATTGAGGCACAGATCAATTTACTCGAAAATCTTAATTTCCAAGAGAAATAAACACTTAATAAAAGTGTCACGATTTTATAAATAAACATATAGGTGCGTTCAAAAATAAACAGAAATGATAACTATCTGTAAATACGAGAAATATAAGTTTCATGAATAAAAGAGATCATTGCCATGCTACTAATTAATCAGATCGAATGATGTAAATTCGCTGTGATTAATTTGTTACGTTTTCTTGGATTTTACATGGAAAGAGAAAACAACAATGAAAATAAGAAAACGTTTAGTTGCCGTTGCTATAGCCAGTGCTATGTCTTTGTCAGTGCATGCAAGTGAATCCTTTCAAATCGATCAACCGATCAACTTTACTAGCTTCTCTGGGTTAAACGCTCAGTTAGGAGTCAGTAACGCCTCTAGCTTCAAGATGGTGAAAGAAGTAAACCTGAAAAAGCGTGGTATCTATAAAGTTAAGATCCAGCAGAACATCTGGGGAACACCGGTATGGGGACATTACCTAAATGCCACCCAAAGTGTCCAAGGTGGCGCACTTAAGTCCGTTCAAGGTCGCTACCTTAAAACAACGACCTTAGAGCGATCTTTTGTTAAGCCATCAATCAACAGCGCTCAAGCGGTTGAACTCGCAAGTAAAGATCTAAAGACTCAAGGCTTAACCAGCAAATCTCTAGACAACGTTCAACATCAGCTATTTATCTATCAAGGCTCTGTGAAGCAAGGCATCGGACAGCAAAGCGTAGATAAAACACGACTAGTGTACGTTGTCTCTTACCTAGTAGAAGGCAGTGAACAGCCGACTCGACCGTTCACCATGCTAGACGCGCACACAGGCAAAGTCATCGACCGCTGGGAAGGTATTGCCCATGCTCAGATCGGTACTGGCCCTGGCGGCAACGAAAAAACCGGCATGTACGAATACGGCACCGACTACCACTACCTTGATGTTCAAGAAGTGGGCACAGAGTGTGTAATGGAGTCTGAAAATGTCGTTACCGTTGACCTTAATGGCGCGACCGACGGCGACACCACTTACAGCTATGAATGTCCTCGTAACGAATATAAAGCCGTGAACGGCGCATTCTCACCACTCAACGATGCCCATTACTTTGGCAACATCGTGTTCGATATGTATAAAAACTGGTTCGACACAGCGCCACTCTCCTTCAAGCTCATGATGCGTGTTCACTACGGTGAAAACTACGAGAATGCATTTTGGGACGGCAGAGCCATGACCTTTGGTGATGGGGAGAGCTTCTTTTACCCGCTTGTTAGCCTAGATGTATCAGCCCATGAAGTGAGCCACGGTTTCACTGAGCAAAACTCAGGTTTGATCTACGCAAACCAATCGGGCGGTATGAACGAAGCCTTCTCTGACATGGCCGGTGAAGCCGCAGAATACTATATGAAAGGCACCAACGACTGGATGGTCGGACGCAATATCTTTAAAGGCGAAGGTGCGCTGCGTTACATGGACGATCCATCACGCGATGGCTCTTCAATCAACAACGCATCCGAGTACTACGATGGCTTAAACGTGCACTACAGCTCTGGCGTGTTCAACAAGGCGTTCTACCATCTTGCAACCACACAAGGTTGGGACACCAAAAAAGCGTTCGAACTGTTCGTGCTAGCCAACCAGATCTACTGGTCTGAAAACAGTGACTTTTGGCAGGGCGCCTGTGGCGTGAAAAACTCAGCAACCGACCTTGGCTACAGTGCCGATGATGTTGTTTCTGCGTTTAACTTAGTGGGTGTATCACCGTGTGGCGAACCACCACTTCCACCAGAACCGGAATATCAACGCCTTGAAAACGGTGTTGAAGCCGCAGTTGCTGGTGAAACAGGCTCAAAAACTTACTTCGATATCGAAGTACCAGAAGGCCAAGACAAGCTAACGATTGATCTTGCTGTGTCTACTGGTGATCCGGATATGTATGTTGGTCTAGATTATGCGCCAAGCTCTCAAGAGAATATCTGTAAGAGTGAAAGCGTAACCGATGAAGTATGTGTAATTGAAAACCCAACAGCTGGTCGCTACACGGTGAACATTCTGGGTTACTCAGATTACGCAGGTGCAAATCTGAAAGCATCGTACGAATCAGGCAATGCTAACGTACCGCCAGTTTCTTCTTTCGAACACACGGTCGTAGGCAAAGAAGTAGAGCTGCGTAGCACAAGTTCGGACAGCGATGGCCAGATCGTCTCTTACCAATGGAACCTAGGCGATGGCAGCACGCAAACCGGTGAAGTGACTCATTATACCTACGCTGAAGCTGGCGACTACTTGGTGACTCTAACCGTGACTGACGATGCAGGTGTTGCAACATCAACAAGCAAATCGATCACGATTGAAGGTGATTCGGCAGAAGGCTTCCCACTAAAACTGAAGTTTGGTAACAAAAACCCGAATGGCAAAGCTCGCGTTAAGCTGGCATGGGATTACGACACCAATGACTACTTCGTTATTAAGCGTAATGGCAAGAATGTTGGTGCTACAGACTTCAACTCATACGTCGACAAGTTCCGTCACAACGGCACAGTGGATGTGGAGTACCAAGTGTGTACCTCAAGCGATATCTGTTCAGAAACCAAGCATTACCGTTTCATTAAAACTCAATAATCGAAAGTAGATTCAGGGCTCCTTATAGGAGCCCTTTTCGCTATTTGGCAATGAGCTATTTAGCGAATGAAACGTCTACATGAAAAACCTACGCATTACACAAAAATCGAACCCATCAACATAACAATACTCACGATAAAAAGGACGACAAATGGCTATTCAAAAAAGCATGCTAGCTTTAGCTGTGCTCGGGGGATCGTTAACCCTAATCAACAGTACTGCGGCTTACGCATCCCTAGGTATCACACCACCAGCGAACGAAGAGGTTTGGATCACCACCGATGCGGACGCACAACATATTATGACTCAACATGGCGCAACGGTTTACCCAGGCGTGACAGGAAACAAGCATTCCATCGTCGCGAAAATCAACCAGAAAGAGCTGGCGAAACTATCTAGCCACATGCACGAAGAAACCCACCGTTGTGGTGGCTACATGGTGCACGAAGACAAAGCAAGCGCACTCAAGGCCGCAGCGATGCCACTGACCATGAGCAACTTCGAAAAGCCAGTTATCAGCCATCAAGATACGGTGAACGACCTACTCGCTCAGGTCGAGCCGAACAACATGGTCACGACCATCGAAAATCTAACCAACTTCACCAACCGTTTTTATACTACTTCTACTGGTGTCGCTGCTTCAGATTGGCTTTTAGAACGTTGGGAGACGGAAATTAAAGATGTGCCTTATGCGTCTGCACGCCAGATCACGCATGCCGAATATCCGCAAAAATCCGTTGAAGTGACACTGCTTGGCGCTAAATATCCTGAAGAGATCGTCGTTGTTGGTGGGCACCTTGATTCGACCGTTGGATCTTGGACAAGCGAAGGCACCATCTCACCCGGAGCCGATGATGATGCGTCTGGTATTGCGACCGTAACTGAGTCGCTTCGCCTGATGATCGCCAGTGGCATTCAGCCAGACAAGACCATTAAGTTCTATGGTTATGCTGCAGAAGAAGTCGGGCTACGCGGCTCACAAGATGTCGCCAACGCTTTAAGAGATGAGCAAGCAAACGTTGTATCGGTACTGCAATTAGACATGACCAACTACAACGGTTCGGCGCACGATATCACCTTCATCACAGACTATACCGACAGTAACTTAACCGCCTACTTAAGCGAGCTGATCGACACTTACGCTAGCGACATCAGTTACGGCTTTGATGATTGTGGTTATGCCTGTTCTGATCACGCCTCTTGGCACAATGTTGGCTACCCAGCCGCCATGCCATTCGAAAGCATGTTCAATGATTACAACCCAAGTATTCACACTGAGCACGACACGCTTGAGAACTCCGATCCTACGGCGACACACGCGACCAAGTTCGCCAAACTAGCCATTGCTTACCTTGTCGAAACCAGCCTTGATTCACCCGTTGCAGGCCCTAAAGAGCTGCAAAATGGCGTGCCTGTTAAAGGACTTACTGCAGGATATGGTGAAGAGCAGTTCTTCACATTTACGACTCAAAGTGCAGGTCAGTTAACGGTAACATTAACCGGCCCTCGAAGTGGCGATGCCGACTTATATGTGAAACACAACGGCACCGTATCGAAAGCGAACTACGACTGCCGCCCATACCAGAACATCAGCAACGAACAGTGTGTATTGAACAAGCCAGCGGGTGAATTCAGCATCATGGTGCGCGGTTACCGTAACTTTAACGATGTCACCATCGTCGCTAACTTCGTGCCGGATTGGCTGTAAGGTTGGTTATTGACTAACAATTAAACCTAGCAAACACGGCTAAAACTAAAAATCCGCAAGCCCACGATCATAAATAGATTGGAGCTTGCGGATTTTTTATTGTCTTCGGAGAGCATCTCAACTTAATAACCTTTAGTTATCATCAAGCCGTCTTTTTCATTACCTTGCCACAGATGTACTCACCAATCGGCATTGCAGAGGTCGCAGCCGGTGATGGCGCGTTACATACATGTAAGCTTCTTGGGCTTTCGGCAAACAGGAAATCATGGACCAAGGTGCCATCCTTCAGTACCGCTTGAGCACGAATCCCAGCAGGATAAGGCTTAAAATCATCAACCGTAATACTCGGGCAGTATTTGTTCACTAGCTTTAGATATCCCGGTTTCCACCACGAGTTCTTAAACTCGACCAAACCCGTTTTCAAGTGATTCGCAGTCACTTTCCAAAAACCCACAAAGCTCAGCATCTGCCAAGTGTCCTTGAAGCTAAAGTTAAGCTTGCCATAACCTTCTCGCTTCCAGCCTTGAACTGCATTTGGCCCTACTGTTACGGAGCCATCAATCATGCGTGTTAAATGCACGCCCAAGAAAGGCAGTTCTGGGTCAGGGATCGGATAGATAAGATGATTCACCACTTGGTTGTGCTTAGCGTCTAACTGATAATACTCACCGCGATAAGGCACGATTTGGAAGTCGGTTTCGATGTCTAACATCTTGGTCATTCTATCGGCCATCAAGCCAGAACACGTGATCAAGAATCGACTGTTCAGTTGAAGAGTCTGACCATCTACTTTGCACGTTAACTGCACTTCATCTTCTTGCTCATCGGCCATGATCACTTCCGTACCAAGGCTAAGCTTACCACCCGCCTCAACAAACTCTTGAGCCATCACTTCGGTGACTTTTTTGTAGTCGACGATACTGGTGGTTTTGACATAAATCGCACCCAAACCCGTGATATTTGGCTCGGCAAGTTTGAGCTGAGCTTGATCCAACAAATCAACATCAATATCGTTATCGTGGCAACGCTGATAGAGCGCATTCATTCGCTCCACTTCTTGCTCATTGGTCGCGACCAACAACTTACCGCAGTTTTCGACGGGGATATCGTGTTGGCTACAAAAGGCGATGGTGCGCTCTACGCCGCGTTTACAAAAATCCGCCTTTAAACTGCCCGGAGCGTAGTAAACACCAGCATGAATCACCCCGCTATTATGGCCAGTTTGGTGCTGCGCGAAACCACGTTCCTTCTCGACTAAAAGGATACTTTTATCAGGGTGAGCTTGCTGTAATTGCCAAGCCGTAGACACGCCAACAATGCCGCCACCAACGATAATATAGTCGTATATTGAGTTCATAATATTCCTACATTCAATCCTTTTAATTATAGGGAAGACGCGACAGTGTTAGACCCGGTTTGAGGTAACTTTTTTTCCTCACTTTCTGATTCCATTTTCACTTGATTAGCATCGTATTTACGACCGCTGTAGATAAAGATGCCAACAAAAATGGCAACACATACCAAACGGATCACGACTGAAACATCAGGCCATACTAGAGCTATACCTACCGCAACCAACACTACTCTAGTAATAATATTAACTTCGCTCTCTAGATAACCTTCAATCGCCGCGATAAACGCGTAAGTACCAATAACAGCAAAGCCACCCGTGACTAACACGGAGATCACATCCCAACTTACCAAGTTAGTGTAGGCAATCAACAATGGTACTAAATACAAGCCTTTGGCTATCTTCCATGCCATTAATCCCGTTCTCATCGGGGGTGTTTTAGCAATGGTTGCAGCCGCAAATGCAGTTAAACAAACAGGCGGAGTCACGTTGCTGTCTTGCGATAGCCAGAAAATGATCAAGTGGGCAGAAAGCAGTGCAAGGCTGATCGCTTCTAAGCCAAGGCTCTGTTCAAGCAGAGTTTCCACAAAATCAGCAGGGACTAACGCAATCATCTCTTTGGCTGTTTCAAGTGCCATTGGCGCGTTCAGCAAATCAAGCTTATCTGGCGCAGCCAACATGAAGATAGCTTTCGCCTGTTCCGGTAACTGTCCCGAAACCAACAGGTCGAGCAACTGACTTTCAGCAATCAGTTTATACAAAGCTGGTGCAGACAGAGTACCCAACACGATATAAGCCGCGGTTACTGGTAACCCCATGCCCAGAATCAAAGACGCCAGTGCAATTAAGGCGATCATCACCAACAAATCGCCGTTCGCCCAGCTGTTGATCATCAACGAGAAGGTGTTACCAATACCAGTCGTGCTGATCACGTTGATCACCAGACCAATGCCCACTAGCAACACAGCCGTGGTCGCCATGTTTTTTGCGCCTTGAGAAAGCGCTTCGATGATCGCCTTTGGACCCATTTTGTGATTTGTAGAGAACCATGAAGCCACCACGACAGACAGAATCGAGATGCCCGCAGCGTAAGTCGGCGTAAAGCCCTTCACCAACAGAGTCACTAACACCGCTAATGGGATCAGGTTGTGCCAACCCGACAGCAATACTTTCAATAGAGGCTCACAGCCAGAAGTCACCTTTTGCACACCACTGCGTTTTGCTTCGATGCGCACGAAGAATGCCACAGACAAAAAGTAGATAAGCGCAGGAACGAAGGAAACCGCAATAATATCGACATAAGGAATTTGCGTGTAAGAGGCCATGATGAACGCGCCCGCACCCATCACAGGTGGCATCAGCTGCCCGCCAGTAGATGCAGCCGCTTCAACACCTGCCGCGAAGCGCGAAGGGAAACCTGCCTTTTGCATCAAGGGAATACTGATCACGCCCGTCGATACTGTGTTTGCTACGCTCGACCCGGAGACTGAGCCCATCAAGCCGGAGCCAATAACGGCAATGAAACCAGGGCCACCAATCACTTTGCCCGCCGCGGCACGGGATACATCAATAATGTAGTCGCCGACACCAGATCGAACTAAAAATGCGCCAAATAAGATGAACATGAACACGAAGGTCCAACTGATTCTTGAGATCGAACCAAACATCCCTTCTGATGAATAAAAGCTTCGATAAAGTAACGTCTCAAGGCTTAAACCCGGAAAATGAAAAATACCGCTGGTCCATTGTCCCCAAAGCACTACATAGCTTAAACACACTAAGATAAGCACTGGAATGAACCAGCCCATAGTGCGTCTAATCAGCTCGATGACGATGGCAATCGCCAAGATAGAGAAAAACCAATCACTGGCGATAAATTTTACGCCTCGGTCATAAAGGGCGTCTTCTGCGAAGGGGATATAGATAAGACAAGCCAGAGCCGCCAAGGCAATTCCGATGTCGACAGCCAGCGCTATCTTGCTATTTTTCAGCGAGATATGAGCGGGATACCAGAGTGCACAAATGATCGCAAAGCCAGCGAAGTGGGTCGCCGAGATCCAAAGTTCAGGCAAGGTAGATAAGGTATTAAACCAAATGTGTAACAACGAGATGAGCACTCCCATTGTCGTTATTGCTTTGCCCACCCACGGAAAATCCGTTCGGGTCGGCAGTTCAAATTTTTTCAGTTCCTGCTGCAGCGAATCGCTCATAGAAAACTCCTGCTCTCCGCAGCAAACACGAAGAGAAAATCCATAAAGTGAGGAGGTGCACGAACACATTCTTGAGCGAACGTGCACCAAGCAATTAAGTCACGAAGGGGTTAGTTGATGACAAACAGCTAGTTCGCGACAAATCATTAGCTCACGAACCAATAGTTACCTGACAAAAGATAAGCTAGTTAACGATCAACTCAGAAGGGATCTCGATGCCCATCTCTCGATAATAACGTGCAGCGCCTGGGTGAAGAGGAACAGGCAGACCTGCGATCCCTTTCTCAAGTGCCATTGCTTTGGTTGCTTTATGGATACCTTGTAGGAAAGGTAGGTTTTCATAGATAGCTTTGGTCAGTTGATACACATCGTCTTCAGAAATGTCTTCGCGAACTGCTAGGAAGTTAGGTTGGGCAATCGTAGTAATTGGTTTGTCGACACCTGGATAAGTGTTTGCTGGGATCTCGTACTTGGTCCAGATATTGTAATCGCCATTCGCTTGTTTGATCTGCGCATCGGTAAACGACAGGATTTGAATATCTTCACCCAAGGCAGCAAAGGCTTGTGTTACCGCACCAACAGGCACACCAGCAGGCGTATTCATGCCATCAATCGTGCCGTTTTGTAGTGCACTAGCACTGCCACCGTAACCCATAAAGGCGAGTTTAAATTGTTCTGGGTTAACCGATAGGCCCTGCATGATCTGGCGTCCTGAATTCTCAGTGCCTGAGTTCTTCTTACCGATAGAGAATTTCTTACCGTTTAGGTTCTCTAGATCGCTTACCGTACCTGTTTTTGCTAGATCTGAACGCACAATAAAGTGTTCTACATTTTGCCATAACATGGAAACTGAACGCAGTTGAGTTTGTCTGCCAGATTTCTCATATGGCCCCAAACCCTGCCAAGCCCAAGCACCGTACAAACCTTGTAGAATTGCGAACTGAGCTTCGTTCTCGTTCAACAACTTTACGTTCTCACCCGAGCCCGCAGAGCTGATAGCCGCTAAAGAAAAATGCTGCTTAGGCGCAAGCTTAACTTTACTCAATGTCGCTAAGGCCACACCCACTGGATAATAGGTACCACCCGTTGAAGCCGTCGCTAAAATATAGCTGCGATCTTCTTCAGCTGACGCATTACTGATAAGGCCAAGAGAAGCCATTGCTAGCGCTAAAGTTTTAACCAGCTTGTTGTATTTCATTGTTACTCTCCATGTAGGGTTATTCACGTTATATTTTTGTTAACAACAATAGATAGCAAGCGTAATGCCAGTTTTTAACTATTTGTTTTAATTTACTTTTATTTTAAAACCTATTCAAAATAAGCCGTTTTTTGCTTATTCCCCTGTTATTAAGTAAGCCATTTTTTGCTTATCGGCTACCGGAATTAACACCTGTAGATCGGGAAGCAAGTCACACCATGTTGCAGTTGTGTGATCAATGTATGTAAATTGATAAATATGCAATGAGCCATTTATTGCTCATTAAAAATCAACAAGCACTGCGATGAAGCCGCTCTCTAAGGGTCAACATAGTCACTTCGATTTAACCCATAACGCACCATCTTTTGGTTCAATGTTCGACGAGGTAAATCCAAATCTTGCATCACGTCATTGATACGCCCTTTATAACGAACTAAGGCATCATGAATCACTTTCCTTTCAAAGCTCTGTACTTGAACCGCCAAAGGGATGCCCGCCGTTGTGGACTCTGTGACAGAATTGGGACGACACGCCAAAATATCCCCAACGGTCAAGCTTTCATCCAATGCAAAACGAATCGCAACATTACGCAGTTCACGCACATTGCCCGGCCACGCATACGAGAGCAGTGCATAGCGATCAGCCTCACTGGCTATACGTGTTTCGGAATTGGCTTCTTGGGTGAAGTGTTCAAACAAAAGTAAGGCATCTTCTTCACGCTCACTGAGTGGAGGCAAATGCAGCTGGGCAACATTCAAACGATAGAATAGATCTTGGCGAAAGTCGGGGTGATTCAGTAGATCGCTTTTCGAGGCAGAGACCACTCGTAGATCAACATGTTGTTGCTGATTCCCCCCCACGCGTTCGACGACATTATCTTGCAAGGTGCGCAGCACTTTTACCTGCATCGACAGCGGCATACTCTCTATTTCATCAAGGAACACTGTGCCTTTGTCGGCAAATTCCAGCTTACCAATGCGTCGTTTGGCCGCACCAGTAAACGCTCCGGCTTCGTGTCCAAACAGCTCGCTTTCAAAGAGATTTTCTGGGATTGCGCCACAGTTGAGCGGAACAAACGGATGGGTTTTACGTTGGCTGAATTCATGTAAGCAAGAGGCGACCAGCTCTTTACCACAACCCGTTTCACCATAGATGATCACGTTGGTGTCTATGGAAGCGACTTTCTGGATTTGCTCGCGCAGTTCACACATCACTTTACTGCGACCGATCAGCACCTGTTCAATGCCCTTAAGGTTATCCAGATAGTTCTGACGACTGTTTCTGTCTTGGCCACTTTGATGTTTATCTACCGCTTCCGATACCGTTTGAGACAGACGCTCTGGGTCGAATGGCTTCTCAATGAAGTCATAGGCACCTTGCTGTAAGGCTTTCACCGCCATATCGACATCACCATGCCCAGTAATCAAAATAACAGGCACATCTGGCACAAGACCTTTGAAACGCCCTAGCAGATCAACACCATCAATATCAGGTAAACGAACATCGGTGATAATGGTTTGAAAATCACCCTGCTCTACGGCGTTTAACGCATCTTGTCCTACTTCAAATGCGGTGACATCGAAGCCCGCCAGCTGCAACCATTGGCTGGTTGCTTGACGCACAATCGCGTCATCTTCAATTAAAGCAATACGCTGCATAGTTTGGTTCCGCCACTCTACATCTGATTAATATCGTCCACGGTATGTAAAAAAACCTCAGACGAAAAGGAGCTAGCTCCCACTTTGAATAACACTCCTTTAACAGTTTAATAATGTTTGTTAGCTTCGATTTGTCCCACACTCCACCTTCCAAGCAATAAAACAGTGAAGCTTCGTATCTCATTAATCTAGATAGGTAAATCACTAATTTTAAAAGGATTTAATCAAGCATGGTTAACAACAATCGATATTGGTTATTCCTGTGTACCTGTTTATTGATTGGATTGGTGCAGGTCACCACCAAGAATGGCATCAGCCAGTGGAAACTCGAGCAAGCCCAACGCTACGCCGAACAACGCTTCCTTGGTTACATTGCAGAAGCGAGGCGAACCCTTAAGCGTTTCTATTATTTGCCCTACCTAGTAACCAATGATGAAACCAGTGTGCGCTTCATTGATGGTGAAGCCCGCCTAGAAAAACGCATTAAGAAGCAGCTGATTCAATTGGATAAAGCCGCCAACACCAAGGGCTGGTATCTGCTTTCTGGCGAAGGGGACTTGTTGGTATCGAGTGTTGAAAGAAGCAAACTGAGCAATAAGAACGCCAGTACAATTGTTTCGAAGATCCACCAACAAGGTGGTGCGATTTCAGTGGTGACAAAAAACAAAGGCGTGACACCCGATTACTTCATAGCGGCACCCGTATATCGAGCCTCTGATGTGGTTGGCATTGTCGCGGTGCAAATCGATTTGTCATTGTTAACCGATCAATGGTTTGCCGATGGTGAGGCGATACTGTTTCAGAACCCTCGCGATCAGTTCTTTCTCTCCAGTGACAACAGGTTGAGTGCCGATTGGTTCAATGACACCTTCAATTCTCAGCCCACAGCGACAAAACGTGAGCTGTATGACCAAACCCATATTCGCGTGTGGCGATTGCAAGATAAAGATTACCTAATTCAGTCCATCAAGTTAGACGATCTGAATTGGCGTTTAACCTACCTAACGCCATTAACCAGCCTCAACCAGACCACGAACTGGATCAGCTGGAGTGTGGCGGTTGGCTGTCTTTTCATTCTGTTACTGTTGGTTATTCTTTACCAAAGACGCCAGAAAAAGCTCAGCAATCTGAGAATCCAAAAGCTTATCGAAGAGTCTGAGAAACGACTGTCTGGGATGATCAATAAAACCCATGTTGGGTTAATACTGATCGATAAACACGGACGCATTCACGATATCAACCTGATGGCGAAGAACTACTTTTCACTATCTGATTCAATGATCAATAACATCAAGGCGTGGCAGTTATTTGAGGCAGTTAACCCGAATTCAACCACCTTGCAACTGCTCAAAAACTTAGAGCAGCATCAAGAGCTGGCCGAGATAACTAGCGTCGAAACCATGGCAAGACGCAGCGATGGCAGCTACTTCCCAGTCTTGTTCTCTATTAGCGCCTTTCCTTGGCATGCGACGACTTACTACCTGTGTACCGTAATCGATATCAGCAAACGTAAGAAAGCCGAAATTGCGGTGCAAAACGCCAATAAAACGCTACAACTGCGGGTCGAAGAGCGAACTCAAGATCTAAAAGATGCGCAGCAAGAACTTGTCGAATCTAGCAAACTGGCTGCACTAGGGCGGATGTCGAGTGCGATTACTCATGAACTCAATCAGCCGCTTACTGGCCTAAAAACCCTACTTTCGAGTAACCAGTTGCTGATGGAAAGAGGCGAGACTAAGATGCTGAAAGCGAACATGGATCTGGTGATGAGCCTAATCGACCGAATGGCTAACATGACTAGCCAGCTGAAGTCATTCGCCTTTCAAAGGCTTGAGAAACCTTATCCTGTTTCCCTAACAGACGCACTGCAAGAAACCCTGCGTATTCATCAAACCGAGCTAGACAGCGTCGATATTCGTGTGCGTATCGCTTCCAATATTTCGATGGTAATGGGAGAAGAAGCACGACTTCGCCAAGTGCTTGGTAACCTGCTTAGAAACGCCATCGATGCTACTCAGAATCAAACACCCGCGACCATTGTTATCAGTGCACATACCGATCAACAACGTGTGATCATCAAGGTGCAAGATAATGGCTGCGGTGTATCAGAAGACCAACTCGAAACCATTTTCGAACCGTTTCATACCAACAAAAAAATGGGCGAAGGTTTGGGGCTGGGGTTAGCTATTACAGCCAACAATGTACGGGATATGCAAGGCACCTTGATAGCAAAGAACAACCCAGACCAAGGCATGACATTCACACTAACGCTGAAGAATATAGATAGTGAGTAGTTACTAATAAGACTCAAAAATTACGATAATTGACTCGTATATATTTTAGCTTATTAAGAGAGTACATCTTGGTAGGTATTCGTGTCTGACGCATGAACCGGTTGAGCAAACAGTGACTAAAGTATCAACGAAACAATCAAGCAAGAACCTAGACATCAACCGCACTCTGTTCAAAGGGCAAGACGTTGAAACCGCAGCCAGCTGGCTACATAACACCAGACAAATCATTGCTGTCGGTATCGGTGGCGGTTCGACAATCGCCTCTCAAGAGCCGTAACACCGACTGTTTCGATTAATCTAACCAACCGAGGCTAAGATAAACTCGACTCGTACCTCAACAGATAGCTTAGGCACTTCCACCAGCTGATAACCAAACTGATTATAGGCTGTCACCATCTTTTCATAGGTGGCGATCGCTTCATCAAAATCTTGCTTGCGCTCTTGGTCATTGATGAAAATCGAATCCCATGGCGGGAAGATAAATACCTTGCTGTTGTATTCCAGTTCATTACAGTTATTCAGCAAAGACTCTGAAATAGGCAACGTTTCTAACAAGCTGTAACCGTATGAATCTACGATGCTTCTATCAAAGAAAACGAGTTGCTCACTTTCCTCAAACGCTTGGTAATTCGCTAACTCCTCTCGCACCATTTCGTCACGAAAAGTCACTTTATCTAACCACGGCAAGGCTCTACCTTGTTGCTCGACTTGTTGCTGAATCACTTTACGTCCAACTTCTGGTGCGCAGCGATAGCCCAGACTTTTCAAAGCATCGATGACTGAGGTTTTTCCAGATCCCGGCCCTCCGGTAAATACGATTAGATTGTTCAAATAAACCTCTTCAAAATGGAAAGTTAACGAATCGGACCTAAACGAAACCCAAGTTAACGAATCAAGGATAGAATGAGCTTAAATTCTGGTGCGCGGCAATCTTTCACTAGCTCGTATAAGCTCATTTCTAATCCCGTAATTTGGACACCAGCGTCCTGTAATCGGCTGATAGCCAACTTCTTATTCAATGCTGTCCGTGAACCAATACAGTCGCCAACTACCTGAACCCTGTACCCAAGCTCCAACAAACCCAATGCGGTTTGATAAACACAAATATGAGCCTCAATCCCACACCAACCAAGTCTCTACATCCTTGGTTTGAACCGCCTCAACAAACTTGGGCTCATCACACGCGTTAAACGTGAATTTAGGTATTGGTTTAGCATCACTCAAAAGGTCATTGAGTTCATCAACCGTCGCACCTAGCTTCTCTGGATTCTGCTCCAAACGAATAATTGGCAGACCCAAAACCTGTGCGCCCTTAATCAACTTTCCACAGTTAGAAATAAGTGTCTCACTCTCATCAACAAGGCGTGCAAGCTTACCTTGCACGTCCACAACCACCAAACATGTATTTTGTTTCATTAGCATGTGTATTCCTTGTTTTTGGCAGCCTAACTCACTAAGCAACCGGATGAGCATTTTATCTACTATGTAACGATTTAGCTTACAAAGCCATACAGTAATACGTATAAGACTACGGAATAATGCTCACCAACGGTCGAAAGGCCGACAACAAAAATAATTGATACTGCATGACATTAAAGAGTGAGTAAGAACAATGAACAAATTCGCGAAATCAGCATTAGCACTGGGTTTAATCGGCGCGGTTTCTCTTCCTGCATTAGCAGCAGGCACTGACGGTGGTGCGTACATCGGTGGCGGTCTTGGTGTGTACCAAGATTCTGATACAGACGGTCAAGGCAACCTAGACTCAGACGGCATGGGTTACAACCTATACGGCGGCTACCAGTTCAACCGTATCGTAGGTGTTGAGCTTGGCTACAACGACTACGCAGACTACAAAAAAGGTACAGAAAAAATGTCTCCAACGTCTGTTTCTGTATCAGCAAACCTAGGTTACACGTTCGACAACACGATTCGTCCGTTCGTATTGGCTGGTTTAAGCTCTGTTGACCTACACGCAAATAAGAGCGCTGGTTACGATGATGACAGCGGTACCGGTTTCCACTTTGGTGTTGGTGTTGAATACACGCCAATCGAACATCTAACACTACGCCTAATCTCACAAGCAGACGCAGTGAGTGTTGAGAACGACTACGGCTTTAAGAAAGAAGACAAAACACTTGCCTTCAACAGCATTAGCTTCGGTGGTTCTTACAACTTCTAATGTGATTGAACCACATAGAATAAGCTGAACATACTAATTCACTTTGCTGTTCCACCTTGTCATGAAGGTCACTCAGTAAAGTGAATTTTTTGTTTCTACACGCACTATCGCGTCATTTCACTTTAGCCGGTTTATCGCTCACCATTACTTACTGAGCTTTATGCGTTGATATTAGAGCTTTCTTGGTAGCGAGACTAAAATAAAGGGATAAGAGACGCAGGAAAACAAGACCTATGAATCTACCAAGCTTTAACATGTCGATAAACAAGCTGCCTTTTGTGTTGGCCGTGTATTATCTGCTTGTCGTCAATCTACCTCTCTCCCAAGAACTGTTTAGTATTGTTCAGGCATCGAAGTCTGAAAGCGTTGCGTTTCTTATCTCCATTCCTATCTTCTTCCTTGCTGCCTTTAATTTAATCTTCCAAGTCTTCAACTGGCCTATTTTCTCTAAGCCGTTTTTCATCTTATTGCTGATCACCTCAACCTTAGTCAGCTACAGCATGTTCAACTACGGCATTTTTGTAGACTATGGAATGATAGAAAACGTCTTCGAAACCAACAGCGGAGAGGCTGCTAGCTACCTAAGCAGCTATTCTATTTTATGGTTTGTTCTGATGGGAGGAGTCCCGTCACTGCTGCTTTTATTTACGGATCTTGAAAGAGAATCTTGGAAAGATTTTGCTATTGGGAAGGCGATTGGATTGCTCTCTTCGTTGATCGTCATTGCCATCATTGCCGGGTTGTTTTACAAAGATTATGTGTCGATTGGTCGTAATAACTCTCATCTTAAAAAGATGATCATTCCGACCGAATACGTAGCATCAACAGTCAAATACATCAATAACACCTACATCAAACAGCCCATCCCCTATCAAGAATTGGGATTAGATGCTCAACTCAAGCCACAAGCAAAAGCGGCAACCAAACCGACCTTATTGGTGTTTGTTCTTGGTGAAACAGCACGTGTATATAACTACCAATATTATGGCTATGAGAAAGAAACCAATGCTCATACCAAACCCTATAATCCGATCTTTTTCTCTGATGTTCAGTCATGCGGAACAGCCACTGCGGTTTCTGTGCCGTGTATGTTTTCTAACATGAACCGAAGCAACTACGATCGCGACAAAGCCTACAACCAAGATAACGTAGTCGACATTATGAACCGCGCGGGCATTCACTCTATCTGGCGAGAGCACGATGGTGGAGACAAGGCGGTCGCACATCGAATCAAAGAGATGACTCTCGTCGCCAAAGACAGCGACCCGCTGTGTAATAAAGATGTGTGCTATGACACAGCCATGCTAGAGAACTTCGAACAAGATACTCAAGTTCTTAAACAAGATAGCATCATTTTCTATCATATCTCCGGATCTCACGGCCCAACTTACTTTGAGCGATACCCAGAAGATCATAAGAAGTTTGTGCCAGACTGCCCACGTTCTGATATCGAAAACTGCACCAAAGAGCAAGTGGTCAACACCTACGACAACACCATCTTGTACACAGATTTCTTTCTATCACAGGCTATTCAGAAGCTAGAGAAACTCACCGATAAGTACAATGTTGCGCTGATGTACATTTCCGATCACGGAGAATCATTGGGAGAAAATGGCGTCTACTTACACGGCATGCCTTATTCATTGGCACCGAAAGAGCAAACCCATGTGCCTATGATCATGTGGATGTCTGATGGCTTCGCCGAGCAGAAAGGGATAAACCAAACCTGCTTAAGAAAGGCGGGGAAAGAGCAGAGCTTTTCTCACGATAACCTGTTCGACTCCTTGCTTGGCCTAATGGACGTGCAAACCAAAGAATACCGAGAGAACCAAGACATTTTTGCTTCTTGTCGCTAGTGCTTTTGCTTATGTAAACCATCGGAAAACTCGAGTTGCCTGAGCAAGCTCTCCGCAACCTCCCCTAAAAAGAAAAGACCTCGGTCTTTTCTTTTTTTCGTCGCTAACATGGAGCCAGAGTGCTAATTTATAACGACGAAACAATGAGCTACATTTAATAGAGACAATAATGGAAGAGTCCGTCGTACTCCAAAGACCAACATGTCTTATTAGACTTCATCTCACTCACATCGCTCATTGAACTTACCACGATTAAGCTCAGTTCAATACCGCGCCTGAATGGCGCATAATATCAATGTTTACGTCATATCATTAAGGACAAATGAATGGACGCTTTCATAATTTCAAGCTGGCAATTTTCTGAGGGGGTGGCACATGAACACACCACCAGCCCAGCCTCATTCGAGCAATCAACTTGGTATCACTGCCAAAGAGATGCTGACGGTTTGAGAGAATGGCTCCACAGTAATACGGTTCCAAATGCCATCATCGATTCATTACTCACCGATGACACCCGCCCTCGGTTCGAACAATTTGGCCACGACTGTTTTTTGATGATTCTGCGAGGCATTAATCTAAACGAAGGTGCTAACCCTGACGACATGCTTAGCCTACGCATCTTATGGTACAAAGGCACTTTAATATCGACACGTAAAGTTCCTTCAAAAGCGGTCAGTAATCTGATATCTGATCTCAAACAAAACCAAGGCCCTACATCATTACCTGATGTGTTGTTGGGCATGATCCGTGGAATCAACCACAGTATTTCAACCTTCCTAGCACCCGTCGAACTATTAATTGACGAGTTAGAATCTACATCCAATATCGACATAAGATCCATTAACGCTCTACATTCAAGGCTACTCAGACTAAGGCGTTATTTGAAGCCACAGAAATACGTTTTTGAAGATTTAATGAGTGACCTACCTGCGCCATTGAGTAAGCACAACAGTCATATAAAGAACAGCCTTGATACCATCCTGAGAATTAACGAGTCTGTTGAGTTTTACATCGAACAAATTAATGTATTTTTAGCGAGCCTAAGTCAGCAACAAGCTGAAAAAATGAATAGAAATACGTACCTATTTTCTATCATTGCAGGTATTTTCCTCCCTGCTGGGTTTTTCACCGGTTTACTGGGTGTCAATATCGCTGGGATACCCGGAACAGATAACCCGATAGCATTTCCACTATTTTGCGTTGGGCTGCTCGTGGTCATAGCGGCAGAGGTCGTTATTTTGAAAAAATTGAGGTTTATTTAATGGTTGAGTTTTTGCAATCCAATATGTGGCTTAGACAAGTAGTTTTAGGTTTACTTCTTATCACTGTGTATTGGGTGATCAAACGCTTAGGTAAGAACTGGATAGAAACATTAGCGGAAAATAAGCGTGTCGAATTGAAGCGAAAGCAGTTCGTGATTAAGTGTTTCAATATTGTTCTGTTTCTACTCTTCATCGCTGTGTTTACGATTGTTCTTAACTTGGGTTTTGGTGATATTTCTCTGTTCTTGTCTTCGATATTTGCGGTGCTGGGTGTCGCTTTATTCGCGCAATGGTCGATTCTAAGTAACCTCACAGCCAGCGTACTAATATTTTTCGTCTTCCCTTATCGCATTGGCGACAGAGTAAGAGTCGCGGAGAAAGACGAAGACATCAGCGGTGTGATCATCGATATCACCATGTTCCATGTTATTCTTCGACACAGTTCGGGCAACATTATCACCTACCCTAATAACCTGATCCTACAAAAAGGCGTAATCAAAGTTTTGGTTGAACCGGAAGCAAAAAGTGAAGCAGGTGATACTGAGCTAACCAAAACTGAAAATTCAGAATCATAAGATCTACTGGTGCCTTAGATATCGGCAAGTCAAACAGATAGACACAGCGAACTGATTCGTAAGATATTAAAAGAGCTTAGTTCGACATGGATTGCAAAACTTGGCGATAAAGGACATTAGAGAGAAGCTTCAATAAGGTAAAAAGTCTAACACCCAATACTTACGCCAAACAAGGCGGATTAACCATAGATGTGTATGGTGGAGCGAGATCGGACTAACCCAACCTTGCTCTATAACGAACGCTCTGTTTATAACTTACACCTCTGCCTTTTGTGTCTCATTCGTAGCAAGTTTTATTGAGTTTAGAATTGCGACTAAATATACTGGGGACATCATCAGACGGAGGACAAAAATGAATAATAAAAACAAACATATAGTTTTAATTCATGGTCTATATATGCCTGCGTTGATCATGCAGTATCTGGATAGAAACTTCAAAAAACGCGGCTTTACAACGCACAAGTTTGCCTACAACTCGCTGCGTTTCCCTTCTGCAGCCAAACGCCTCAATCGCTTCGTAAATGCTCGCTTTAATGAGTACGATGAGGTCTATTTTTTTGGTCACTCACTCGGTGGCTTGCTGATTCGCCACTACTTTAAGTTCTACCAACCCGACTTTGCAGACACCTGCATTATTACCGCAGGTACGCCGCACAATGGGGCAACCATAGCCAAAACGTTGTCGAATCATGGTCTTGGCTTTATCTTTGGCTCGAGCAAGATGATCTTAAGTGATGGCTTGGGTGATTATGATATTGATGTGCCGATTGGCGTGATTACCGGCACCTATGACGCTGGTGTAGGGCGCATTGTATTGGGCAGAAACCCAGGTGATGGCACAGTCACACTCGAAGACGCCAACCTGAGAGGAGCAACGGATACTTACGCCCTCAAACTCAACCACACGGCGCTCGTCTACTCCAAAGAAGTCGTAACACTGTCGGCTCAGTTCATCGAACACAGAGCTTTTAAGGACGCTTCATAGCTTATTTCCATTAGCTTTTGCGCGTTGACTCCTGTATCGAGCTCTGTTCTCTTATATGTGAAAGACAAAAACAAAAATACCACTCTGCGATAAGAGTGGTATTCAAAGATTCATTACTGAAAGTGAGTGCTTGTTACAGACGATTTACTCGCGTTGGTAAAAACACCTCACCCAACATGCATCGCACCGAACCACCGCCAATGTCTTCAATCGTTTTCACGTTAAATGGCAGCAGTTTTCCATGCGTCGAAAGCTGAGCTAACTGGGCTGGAGAAAACGCATCGTAAGCCGATTGAGACATCGCGATTACCTTATCGCCATTCACGGTTTCCAATTGCAGAATGTTGCCGCAGAATCGGTTCATCTGATCGATCGAGATCGAGATAACTTGCTTGTCTTTTGCAAGAGATTTCACCACAAAGCGGCGTTCAAACTCAGGAATCACTTCATCACAGATCACGCAGAAGTTATCACCAATCGCCATCATCACATTGGTGTGATAAATCGGCTGACCAGACGGTAATGCCGTTTGGAACGAAACCACGCGAGAATAACCAATACGCTTCGCATAATCTTCTAATACTTCACGGTCGCAACGCTGAGAAAGCGCCGCATAAATCGTCTTATTGATGTGATCGATAACCATCACACCGGTGCTCTCTAGATAAGAACCTTGCGCGATGTAAGACTCTAGAGACTCGCTATGGTTAACAATGCGACCCGACGCTTCTAACGCTTCAATAAGAGCATTTGGCTTAACTTCATTCTGACGGTTTTCACAGGCCATAGGGAAAGTGAATAAACTTCCATCACTACAAGTACTGAACCAGTTGTTTGGGAACACTGCGTCAGGGGTTTCGACACCCAATTCTGGGTAATCAAACTCTACAACTTGCACACCTTCTTTACGCAACGAAGCCACCATAGCCTTAAATTCGGCCATCGTTTCTAGCTTCACCTCAGCTTCGGTCAGATTGACTCTGTGCTGAAACTCGTTGTCACGTGCTGTTTCTTCGTTAAATCGAAACTCTTTTGGCGGAACCATAACAACGCAATTGGCATTTTGAACATTAGTAATATGAAGTGATTTTTTGTGTAGGTTTAACATCTCAACCGTCCCTATCTTTTATTTACCTCAGAATTGTAAACAACTTGTTACGAAAAGATTCACTGAAAATAATAATGATTTGAATATTTATCCCAAACAATTACTGCAGATCTTAGATTAATCGGTAATTTTTACTGCAAGATAACAGCACATCAGAAAGAACCAACTGTATGCATATTCGTTAAGTCACTTTATGGATAAATATTCTGATTCCATTTTCTCGCCCATCACGAGTTTTGATTACAATTCAATCCATTTAACGTTAGGATTATCACCGTTGCATAACAATCAATTACGTTTGAAATAAGCTTAACTTTTCCTGTCTAATTCAATCTAAAATAAGCGTCATGAAAGACACTCTTTGGACCTTTCCTGTATCGCTTAGACAAAGTTTTAGTGTTTTAAAGCCAAGTGCCTAAATAGGCGCTAGAACAAAATCCATCGAATGACTTAATACTGATAAGAACCCATGGGCGCTTATATAATTTCAAACTAAGACAGTTAAATTTCGAATCAAGACCATAAAAACAAAGCTGCACCAACGATGCAGTCGCTTATAGATGCACTAGTTTATAAAGGGAAATCTATGTACAAGAAATTTGAAGGCTTTACTGAAGCCTTTCCAAAGGGAGAGCCGATACAACCTCCTACTGGCATACTGGCATTCTGCCGCCATTACACTCGAGGTTTCGAAAAACCATTGATTTTGCTCGGGTTGATGAGCATGACCATCGCGATCATCGAAGTCGCGCTGTTCGGTTACATGGGGCAATTGGTCGACTGGCTATCAACAAGCAACCCAGACACTTTCTTAGCAGACAACGAATCGACATTGATGGGGCTCGGTATTCTGCTGTTGGTTGTGATGCCAATCTTGATCAGTGTTTACTCGCTATTGCTTCACCAAACTTTGCTGGGCAACTACCCAATGTCGATTCGTTGGTTAGCACACCGCTACCTTTTGAAGCAAAGCCTGTCCTTCTATCAAGATGACTTCGCCGGACGTGTCGCGACCAAAGTGATGCAAACCTCGCTTGCAGTGCGCGAAACTGTGACCAAGATGGTCGATGTGTTTGTCTACGTGACGGTTTACTTCACGGCGATGCTGTTCATGCTTGCTGAATCAGATTGGCGCTTGATGGCTCCGATGCTGATTTGGCTATTCGTTTACATCGGTATTCAACTGCACTTCGTGCCAAAGCTAAAAGACGTGTCTTCAGAGCAAGCGGATGCTCGTTCACTGATGACAGGTCGTATTGTTGATAGCTACACCAACATCGCGACGGTGAAATTGTTCTCACACAGTAAAAGAGAAACCGAATACGCCGAAGAAGGCATGGAAGGCTTCCTAGATACTGTGCACCGCCAAATGCGCTTGGTAACCGGCTTCAACATCTGCGTGGAATTCGCTAACTATCTATTGGTGTTCAGCATTGCGGGTATCTCTATCTACCTATGGCTAGATAGCGCAATCACCGTGGGTGCAATCGCGATTGCGGTCAGCTTGGCTCTGCGTATTAACGGCATGTCGAAATGGATCATGTGGGAAATTGGTGGTCTGTTTGAAAACCTAGGTACCGTGATTGATGGCATTAAAACTCTGTCTAAGCCTATTGCTATTGAAGACAAGAAAGACGCGAAGCCTCTGGAGGTTCCACAAGGCGGTATCAACTTCGACAATGTAAGCTTTAACTACGGTGAGAATAAGGGGGTGATCAACAACCTAAACCTCAACATCAAACCGGGTGAAAAAGTGGGTTTGGTTGGCCGTTCAGGTGCAGGTAAATCGACCCTAGTTAACTTACTACTGCGTTTCCACGATGTAGAAAGTGGTCGCATCCTGATTGATGACCAAGAGATCTCGAGCGTTACTCAAGATTCTCTGCGTAGCAACATAGGTATGGTGACCCAAGATACCTCACTGCTGCACCGTTCGATCAAAGACAACATTCTTTACGGTCGACCAGAGGCATCAGACGAAGAAGTATACGCGGCAACTAAACAAGCACACGCGCATGAGTTTATCGAAACGCTAACCGACCCGTTTGGCAACATTGGTTACGATGCTCAAGTAGGTGAACGTGGCGTTAAGCTTTCTGGTGGTCAGCGTCAACGTGTCGCTATCTCACGTGTTCTTTTGAAAAATGCACCACTATTGGTTCTCGATGAAGCAACTTCTGCACTCGATTCTGAGGTAGAAGCGGCCATCCAAGAGAGCTTAATTGAGCTAATGGAAGGCAAAACGGTTATTGCGATTGCACACCGCCTGTCGACCATTGCTGCGATGGATCGCCTGATCGTGCTTGATGCCGGCAATATCGTAGAAGAAGGCACGCACCAAGAGCTGATTAACCAGAATGGTATTTATGCGCAGCTATGGAATCACCAAACCGGTGGCTTCATTGCCGATGACCTTGAGCAAGCTACAAACGCTTAATTTTTGTGCTATTTTAAAAGTGCGATGTGATTCACAGCAATTTGTTTATTAGCGGTAAATTACACATGGCAGAATGTTATGTCGTAATTATATAATGACATTAACACCAAAGACGCATCGCTTGCGCGTTCTGGAATAAGGCTAGACTTCGGGGGGAGGCTAGCCTTTTTTATGCCTGCTATTTGGCGCTCTTTGCTACCTGTCCAATAAACTTCATCGATCCTTTTGTTTTTTTCTTGGCGTTTTTTTCTTAAAATGCGCGCAATATTCTTTCTAGAGATCAACCATGAACAAAAGTGTCTTAACTAACGTTATCGCGTTAGCGCTGCTTGCTGGCGGCTATGCGACAGCAAACCAATACTTGCTTTATGCAGGCCTATTCGCCTTTTCTGGTGCCATCACCAACTGGCTTGCGATTCACATGTTGTTCGAGAAAGTACCCGGCCTATACGGTTCTGGAGTGATTCCAGCGCGCTTTGAAGAGTTCAAGGCGGCCATCAAGCAACTGATGATGGAGCAATTCTTTACAGAAAGTAACATCGACCGCTTCCTAAGCAGCGAGATGACAGGAAAGTCGCTCAATCTAGAGCCTGTGATTCAGAAGATCGACTTTAACCCTGCATTCGACTCACTGGTGCATGTTATCGAGAACTCTCAGTTTGGCGGTATGTTGGCAATGTTTGGTGGCACAGAAGCACTAGAGCCAATGAAAGCGCCGTTTGTTGAGAAGATGCAAGAATCTGTGATTGAAATCAGCAAGAGTGATTCTGTAAAAAATGCCATCAAAGACGAGCTAGAATCGCCTGCGATGATGGATGAAATCAAAGAAAATATTGAGGCGATCATCGATCAGCGCTTGAATGAACTAACACCTAAGCTGGTTAAAGAGATGGTTCAGACCATGATCAAGAAACACCTTGGCTGGCTTGTGGTTTGGGGCGGTGTATTCGGTGGTGTGATTGGCTTAATCTCTGCGGCCATTACGCTTTAAGGCGAACAAGTTTATCGGATTGCTCTTTATCTGACGCTCAACAAAAAATGGAAGCTTATTGCTTCCATTTTTTATATCTAAATCACGTTGGTAAGCGAAATTAGGCCACTATTTTAGAGTTGCCAACAACTCAGGGTTCACGCCGAAGCCCTTTTTATGCTCTTCAATCACCACTTCACTACGTGTCTGAATCACACCAGGCAAGGTGCCCAGCTTGGTGGCCATAAACGCTTGGTACGCCTTCATGTCTTTCACTCGAACCTTGATCATGGTGTCAAAGTCACCCGACAGTGAGTAGCACTCTTCCACCTCAGGCATCATTTCCACGGCTTGGGCAAATTTGTCGAAGATCGAAAAGCTAGTCTGATCGAGACGGATATGGATAAAGACTTGAACATCGAGTCCCAGCTTTTCTGAACAAAGCTCAGCATGATAGCCCGTGATGTAGCCCTCTTTCTCCAATCGCTTGAGTCTATCAGAGCAAGGTGACGTCGTAAGGTTGACCTGTTTTGCCAGTTCAACAACAGGTAAACGCCCTTTCATATGCAGAATTCTTAGTATCTCTTTATCGATACGATCGAGCTGATGCTGAGACATAACATTCCTTAAACATTCTAAATTCCGCTCAGTATATTCCATACCAAGTGCAATCGAAGAAAACCTCGCTCACACATTTAAAAACTAAATGCACGGATGATATTCACGCCAGATATAAACACATACAAATAGATAAGAACCCTTATAAATCAAACTCTGGTTATTAACAAATTATTATTGAAATGACCCGATTAACAAATAAGTTGAGCCGGAAACGAAAGAAAGGATATAGGCCAAAGTGAATAATATAATTATCAAAGAGAAAGGATGACTCTATTATGAAAACGCAAGAACTCGCATATAAACCTTACGGTATTGGTTCATGGACACACGTAACGGTATCAAAAGATGTTGCTCAAGCACTAGCAAGTGAATACTCAAACTATGGATGGGAAGTGAAGATTGATGGCAATGCCATTGAAGCTGAGCTTGCACTCAAGGCTGCTTAGAAACACAAAAACCTCCTAGCACGGAGGTTTTTTGAATAAAGTTAGTAAGCACTTACTATGAGTTAGGCTAGGCCAACTTGGGGAACAGCACTTCCAGTTTCGCAACGACAATTGCACGTGCGGCAGAAGTGCTGAGTTTCCATATCGTAGTACAGGTTTCCACTAAATAGTTTTGACGTCCATTGCATCATACGGCCAGAAGCTGTCTCGGGCTCTGATTCACAACGTTTCATTATAGACTTATGTAGTGTTGTTTTTTTACATCCTTTGCAATAGAGATCAGGCATACCTTTGTCCTATAGGTCTTTAGTGGTTACTGACAATTGACACATCATGTCCAATTCGGTTCCACAATTCACCGAGCTAATGACAAAAGTGAGCGCCAAGTTCAAAAAATAGCCATTTTTCTGTTTTATTTTTTGACATCACACGCCATTGAGTAAGTTGATCTTTCCCTTCTCACGCAAGATCCTACCGCTTCGATTTACATTGTAAACCCCCATTTCAATATCAGAAAACCTCGAATAAACTTAATTTGAAATAAGACAAAGGTCGTACTCACATAAAAAAATAGAGCCACCGAAGTGACTCTATTGTTCATGTCTTTTGCTAATTCATTGGTATTTTTACAATGTAAATTAGTCTAGCTCAACAAGGTTCTTCTCGAACTCAGCGTGTTGCTTCTTAACTTCGTCTTCTGGCTCGCCAGTGATTAGGCTCACGATAACGATAGAGATAGTTGATAGGATGATTCCCGGTACGATTTCGTAAACATCGAACCAACCGCCCGTGAACTGTTTCCAAAGTACAATCGTAACACCACCAACAACGATACCCGCTAGAGCACCGTTACGGTTCATACGAGACCAGTATAGGCTCAACACGATAGCTGGACCAAATGCAGCACCGAAACCAGCCCATGCATAAGATACAAGGCCAAGAACTGAACTGTCTGGCGTCATCGCTAGCACAAGTGCAATTAGAGAGATTAGGATTACCGCGAAGCGGCCTACACGAACGATCTCTTCAGACGTCGCATCTTTCTTAAGTACTTGCTTGTATAGATCTTCTGCCATCGCAGATGAAGAAACAAGAAGTTGTGAATCCGCAGTACTCATGATTGCCGCTAGGATTGCAGCAAGTAAGATACCTGCGATTACTGGGTGGAACATCGCGTTCACAAGAAGCATGAAGATCTTCTCGCCATCGTCTAGCTTAGGCGCGCCAGAGTTAGTCACGTAGATTAGACCAACAAGACCTACTAGCATTGCACCAACCATAGACAGAGCAGACCATACCACCGCGATACGACGCGCTGTTGTTAGGTCTTTGTTGCTGCGTGTTGCTTTGAAACGAGCAAGGATGTGTGGCTGACCGAAGTAACCTAGACCCCATGCCGCTAGCGAGATGATCGCGATAGCAGAAAGTGGCTCACCTTTCACATCATTCCATAGCGTGAGAAGCTCTGGGTTGATGTTGTGAAGATCAGTCGATAGCTGACCAAGACCACCGTTCATCGCTGCGATTGGTACAATCAATAGCGCAGCAGACATCAGCAGACCTTGAACCAAATCCGTCCAAGATACCGCAAGGAAACCACCAAATAGCGTGTAAGAAACCACACATACTGTACCGATGATTACCGCTGTTGTGTAATCTAGGCCGAATACTGTTTCAAACAATTTACCACCTGCTACCAAGCCAGAACTTGTGTAGAAAAGGAAGAATAAAAGGATAAAGAAAGCAGAAATTGTTTGGATCAGCTTAGAATTATCATTGAAACGACGAGATAGGAACTCAGGTAGCGTCAGTGACTCTGTTGTAATGCTGTAAGTACGCAGACGCTTAGCACTGATTAACCAGTTCGCCCAAGTACCAACTAGCAGGCCACCAGCAAGCCAGAATGCTTCAAAACCAGCAGCATAAGCGTAACCCGGTAGACCAAGTAGTAGCCAACCACTCATGTCTGATGCACCAGCAGAAAGTGCAGCAGGCCATGGGCCTAGCGAACGACCACCTAGGAAGTAGTCTGTCGAGCTAGAAGTACGTTTGTAAGCAATAACACCGATTGCCAGCATCATAATTAGATACGCAATGAACGTCGTCGTTATTGCAAAACTGTTTTCTATCATTTGATAGTCCTCATTTGTAAAAAGCCTTCCATACCTAATTCAATGCAAGACACTCACCGTAAAGGCAAGCGAGTGCATTGAGTTAGGTATTGAGGCTCCAAGGCACTATGAGTTAAATCCAAAGATGGTGAAACCAACAATGGAGAAAACAAAAGTGCTTAGAGCCAATGTAACTGAAGGTTAGTGAGCTTCGCTTCCAAGTTCGAGCAAGGTCGCGTTACCGCCCACGGCTGTTATATTTATAGTTCGCGTACGCTCGGTAATGAAACGCAGCGATAAGTGTGGATCGTGAGCAACATGCATTGCTGTCAGATCCGTTTCAGCTACTAAACTGACGATGGCACCGTCACGCTTAGCAAGTTGTAAATTGATAGCTTGAGCCGTTTGTGAGTTACCTACGTAACCTGCGCTACGTACATCGCAAGACAGCAGCTGTTGAGCCGCGTCGTACGAAGCAACCTGCACCAAGTTCGTCGGTAAATTCGCTTGTTTCGCTGCATCAGCGATCAAGGTGTTGAATTGCACGTCATCACTGCACAATTGCACGCTGTTACCCGCTAATAGTGCTGCGGTAATCATCGCGGTTGCTGTTTGCAGTGCTGGCTCTTTGTCTTGGCAATCATCAACAATCACCAAAGCCACACCACGTCCTGCAGCATACAGCTCGTTTGTTTCACCAGTCGGGCCAGCCATTAGGTGCTGCTCAGAAAGCAGCGCAGAGGCTTGCTCTAGGTGATAAGTTGCCACTGCCGCCAAAGACGTAGATTGGCTTTCGATCTCTGATTTGAATGCAAGTACCTGAGCACTCTTATGATCAAAGTCGGTAAGATTCCATTGTTCCCACGCTAACAAAGCATCAGAAAAACCTGTCACTTGATGAACCATGATACTGCTCCTTATGCCTTGTCTTGTGATTGAGAAAAATGAACATCAGTAAAGCGGTATAGGTAGTGAGGACCACCCGCTTTAGGGCCAGTACCCGACAAACCTTGACCGCCGAATGGTTGAACACCAACAACAGCGCCCACTTGGTCACGGTTGATGTAGCAGTTACCCACACGAATGTGTTTCTCGATCCAACGGTAAGTTGTTTCGTTACGGCTGTGGATACCCATAGTTAGACCAAAACCGGTTTGGTTAATTTGGTCTACTACTTGTGTCAACTCACTCGCTTTGAAGCGAACGATATGCAGTACAGGACCAAACTGCTCTTCTTTCAAACAGCTGATGTCATCGATTTCAAATGCACTTGGTGGAACAAAGTCACCATGTTCACAATCCGCTCCTAGAGAAAGTTGAGCCACTTTCTTCTGGGTCTTAGTCATATTTTCTAGGTGCGTCATCAACTTCTGCTTCGCGTTTTGGTCGATAACTGGGCCCACATCCGTTTTATGAAGATGTGGAATACCAACGCTTAGCTCATCCATCGCACCGTGAATTAGTCCAATCACGCGATCTGCAATGTCTTCTTGAATGTAAAGCACACGTAGCGCAGAACAACGTTGACCTGCTGAAGCAAAGGCAGAACGAATCACATCACGAACCACTTGTTCAGGCAGTGCAGTACTGTCGACGATCATCGCGTTCTGACCACCGGTTTCCGCGATAAACGGTACTGGTTTAGCGTTGCGGCTTGCTAGTGACACGTTAATGCGTTGTGCAGTTGGGGTTGACCCCGTAAAGGCAACGCCCGCAATCGCATCATGACTGGTTAGCGCACTGCCGATCTCAGCGCCACGACCCGGTAGTAACTGAATCGTGCCAGCAGGGAAACCCGCTTCATTCATCAATTCCACTGCGCGAGCTGCAATTAAGCTTGTTTGTTCTGCAGGCTTAGCCACAACCGTGTTACCCGCAACTAAAGCTGCTGTAATTTGGCCAAGGAAAATCGCTAGAGGGAAGTTCCAAGGGCTAATACAAACGAACACGCCACGACCTTGTCGAGAAGCAATTCGTGTTTGGCCATCAAAACCTTTTAGTTCGAAACCTTGTAGGTTATCCGCTTGTTTTGCGTAGTAACGACAGAAGTCGACAGCTTCACGCACTTCGTCAACGCTGTCGTGAATCGTCTTACCCGCTTCTTGATGACAAATTGCCACCAGCTCAGCCAGGTTTTCTTCCATCAGATCCGCCAACTTCTCAAGCGCAGCGGCTTTGGTTTCAACCGATGTCGCATTCCAATCAGCAAATGCGGCGTCTGCACCAGTGATCGCTGCGGAAACATGATCAAGGTTAGCGAAAGCCACCTGACCCACATTAATTCGACGATCATAAGGTGCAGTCACTTGCTCAACGTTCTGATCAGCCTTGATCATGCTTTCGGCAAGAGATTCACCGTTGATCACTGGGCCAGCAGTCCATTGATTGTTCAAAAAGCCTTTTACTTGCTCTTCAAACTGATGCGCTTCGCTTTCGATATCAATGTTCACACCGTATGAGTTCTTACGCTCAGGGAATACCGCTGGCGGCAGAGGAATCTTAGTGTTGTTCAATGTATCGAATGCCAGAAGCATATCGACTGGGTGTTGAGTCAGCTCTGCCACAGGGCAACGAGCATCAACCAGACGGTGTACAAACGAGCTGTTTGCGCCGTTTTCTAGCAAGCGACGTACTAGGTATGGCAGCAGATCTTTATGGCTACCAACCGGTGCGTAAATACGTACCGACTGTTGGTAAGCTTCCATTGCATGGTTGTAAAGTGAATCACCCATGCCGTGTAAGCGTTGGAATTCAAAGTCTTTATGGTCGGTCATTACGGCAATAGCAGAAACCGTGTGAGCATTGTGGCTTGCAAACTGCGGGAAGATATTGCCACGAACGCTTGGGCTCAATAGGTAACGCGCACACGCTAGGTAAGCTACATCAGTCGCTTCTTTGCGCGTGTAAACAGGGTAATCAGTAAAGCCCGCTTGTTGCGACCATTTGATTTCGCTGTCCCAGTACGCGCCCTTCACTAAGCGAAGCGGGATTAAATCACCCTGCTCTTTCGCTAGGCGGTTTAGCCATACTAGAACCGGTAGTGCACGCTTTGAGTAAGCTTGAATAACCAGACCAAATTTACCCCAACCTTTTACAAGATCAGTGCGGTACAGTTTTTCGAATAGTTTAAGAGATAGCTCTAGGCGATCCGCTTCTTCCGCATCAATCGTAATTGCAACATCAAGCTCTACTGCGCGGCGCAATAGCTGCTCTAACGTGTCGCAAAGTTCCGTCAATACGCGGTCTTCATTCGCCACTTCATAACGTGGGTGAAGCGCAGAAAGCTTGATAGAAACAGACGGTGCTGGGCTAGATTTTGAAGAGACGTATGTGTCTCGACCTACGGCTTCAATCGCCATTAGGTAATCTTTGAAGTATTTGTTTGCGTCAGCAGTGGTCAGTGCCGCTTCACCTAGCATGTCGTATGAGTAGGTAAAGCCTTTGTCGCGCATCGACTTACCGTTCTTCTGCGCTTCAGCAATGCTGCGACCAAGAACGAATTGGTGACCCATCACCTTCATCGCTTGGTGCATCGCTTTACGAATCACCGGCTCAGAAAGCTTGTTCACTAAACGGTTAACCGCTTGACCTGCACTCTGCTCTTTAGATGAAAGTCCAACCACCTTGCCTGTTAGCATTAGGCCCCAAGTTGATGCGTTAACAAAAACCGAGTCAGAATTCTTCAGGTGAGATTTCCAATCCGCAACGCTAAGTTTGTCGCGAATCAACGCATCAGCGGTTGCCGAATCAGGAATACGCATCAAGGCTTCCGCCAGACACATTAGCAAGATGCCCTCTTGAGTATCTAAGCTGTATTCAAGCAACAAGGCGTCGATCATCTGAATAGATGTTTTATCCGCACGGATAGACTCAATCAACGACGTCGTTTTGTCTGTAATTTGCTGCTTTTCAGACTCAGAAGGGGTAGCTAGCGGCAGAAGTTGCTCTAGCCATTGGGTTTCATCCACCATATATAATGGTGAGATAAGCGTCCAAAGATCAGCAAGCGACTGCTCATTGAATTCTGGCTTTAACACATCAGTAGCTGTAAACATGCGTTTTCCTTAATCTCACACCCGAAAAGAGTTCGGGATCTCTACAATGGCTGCAGTGTATTTAGAGTATATAAGGATTACTTGTCAAAAACTCCGAGTTTTTTGCTAAAAACTCGCTTTATTAACAAAACAAACACAAGGTCACATATGAAACTTTAAAATAATATGCCGTTTTGTTTCACTATTTAACAGAAATTTTCTTTTTGTATTGGGATGGTGACATGCCTTGAAGGCGTGAAAAGGTGTGAGTAAAGGAAGATTGACCGGAGAAACCAGCCAGTTCAGCGACCTGACCAAGGCTTAGATTACCTTGTTCAATTAAACGACGAGAACGGTCGATGCGCTTGCCAAGAACGTACTGGTGAGGGGTAATGCCCATTTGCTCTTTGAATAACATATGGAACTGGCTTTCACCCAAGAACACACTACCCGCAAGCTGCGCGACGGAGATCTTGTTTGCTAAATGCTGTTCTATGTAGCGATCCAACGCTTCAAGATCAAAGCGTGAATCTTTGATTGAGGTTTCAAATGCCGAGATGTGCCTTTGCATCAATGCAATCACCGTATCATTGCACGCACGGCTTAATAACAGATCATCAGGACTGGCCTGCATCTCTTGCACCAACATATGGATAAGCTTTTGAATTTGCGCATCTAATTGGAAGTAGACGTTCGATGATTCTAACTGGTTAATCTTCTCTAGCATCAGAGGGTCATCATCGGTTGGCATAGGCATGTTGAGCACGAGAATATCCGACTGACCAACCACTCCGCCGAAAGCATGATCAGAGCTCGCTGTCACCACACAACCTTGTCCTGGGCCAACAAGATTCCCCTTACCACTCACTTCAAATTCCGCCTGACCTTTTAAACCAATCACCACCTGAGAATAATGGTGATCGTGGCAATCCATATGCGATGGCAAAGTGATGATCTCAGCAGGACGAGGGCCAGTAAGGCCTAGCGGAGAAAGGTCTAGGTTAGGAAAGGGTAAAGGTTTAGACATGACAGAAAAATACTCGGGTCAACATAGTAAGAATAATACTCTTAAATGCGCATAAGATGAATTTGTAAATGCTCATGAGAGTTATTTGCTCGCGAGAATGAAAAGATCATTATCGCGATCATCTTGATCATGCCTCCGGAAGGATGATCAAGAGTGTACAAACTACGGGCATTGTAAAACCAATCGTTCCGGCGAGTTTAGGGACTTCACAAGCAATCACACAAGCACGAACACGAACACGAACACGAACACGAAAAACATTTTACAGGCTTCTACGACATGGTGGGTAATGTATGGGAATGGACAACCGTTCAGAAAGGCCTAGCGAAAGGTGGCGCGTGGAGCTTCTCTCCTGAAGAAGCAAAAGTGTTTAACGAACTGTACGTACCGCCTTCAACGGCAGCGAACTATCTAGGATTCCGAGTAGTACGAGAGCTGTAGGCTCCCAGTCATAGGCTCAGAACCCCAAATATTTACTCTAGGTTCTCAATTATCACATTGAGCAACATTTATAGGGGAATTCCCCCCTTATGCATAAGCACTCCTAGGAGTAGATTCGTCGATAGAGTAGTAAGTCACTCTGGGTATCAAATTGATGCCTCAGTTTAATTTACCTGACCCTCGTAAATTAGACTGAAAATCTTCTACATGTCGACAAGGCATATCTTGTCTTTAGCCAGCCCCTCTTCAGGCTGGCTTTTTTTTGCCTGTTTATCACCCTTTCTGCCCATCGATTCCCCGTGATTGAAGCAGTTAGTCAACAATCTGTTTAACTGTCATTCACCCCCTATTTTTCGAGCAGAGTACAAACTCTAATTGCCATTGCAGCGCTATAAGAAACTGATATTATTGCAACATCGCAACACACGAGATAAAACCTTGCCAGATCCACTCAACTCCATACATCGTTCTTTATTCGAACAACTTCCAGGCTGCTGGGGCTGCAAAGATACTGACTCGGTCTTCGTGTACGCCAACCTTGCTTACAACCAATTGATTGGCTTAAAACCCAATGAGACTTGTACTGGCTTGACCGACTTCGACATGCCCAGTCAAACCACGGAGTGCGCACAAGATTTCAGGGCTCAAGATAAACATGTGATGGATACACGCAGTACCCTTAAGATTCTCGATATTCACCCCTATCCAGACGGACGCTGGCACGCCCATGTCTTTACCAAAACCCCTTGGCTTGATGATGACGACAACGTCCAAGGCACCATCTTCTATGGCCAAGAGCTTACCGATACCGCGATCTTAGAGGTTGGTCATTGGGTTTGTCAGGCCACAGGGACAAAAGGCGATCAGGCATCGCTTGCGGGGTCAGAGCCGCGCGTGTCTAAGCTGCAAAAGCGGCTGACTTCGAGAGAATCAGAGGTACTGTTCTTACTGCTTTTCGGCAAGAAACCACAGTACATCGCGTCGACGTTAAACATTTCAATCAAAACGGTCGAAGGTCATGTCGCTAGATTGAAACAGAAGTTTGATGCACGCAGTAAAAGCCAATTGATTGAGTATGCGTTGGATTCAGGATTGGGCTCAGTGATCCCAGAAACTCTGCTCAAAAAACAGATCTCCGTTGTTCTGCACAGTGACTGATTGACTGTTCAGCTGAAAATCCAGACAAAAAAATGCCGTTGATTTGATCAGTCTAATCAACGGCACTTTTGGATCTGTTAAGCAGCTAAGCGATCAAGCAGCCTAAGGCGCTAGACGATCAATATCCCAACTGTTGTCTTGGCGAGAGAACAAGAAACGGTCGTGCAAGCGGTGTTCACCACCCTGCCAGAACTCAATGCTATCAACACGAACTCGGAAGCCACCCCAGAAAGAAGGCACGGGAATCTCGCCTTTGGCAAACTTCTGTTTAAGCTCTAGATACTTACCTTCTAAAATCCCACGCGCTGAGATGCGGCTACTCTGCTTACTTGCAATCGCGGCCAATTGGCTCTCTTTTGGACGTGACGAGAAGTACTTCATATTTTCCATAGCCGTCAGCTTTTCAGCCGTGCCCGTAATATGAACTTGTCGCTCAAGTGGATGCCAAGGAAAGTGCAAACTGATTTTGCTGTTGTGCTCAAGCTGGTGCGCTTTACGGCTACCTAGGTTGGTGTAAAAAACGAAACCGTCTTTATCCACATTCTTCAGCAGAACAATGCGTTGGAATGGCTGACCATTTTCATCAACCGTAGCAACTGTCATGGCAGTAGGGTCCGTCAACTTCGCTTCAATGGCTTGCTCTAGCCATAAATTGAATTGCTCAATCGGGTCTGCGGCCAAGTCTTTACGTCTCAATCCACCCTTAGCGTATTCGCGACGAATATCTGTCAGTTCCATTTGCTTGCTCCTTTAAATTTTTTTGTGATTTTGCGCCGTAATCCTTTGAAACACAAGTCTAAGCCATGGTTTTGTCTCACAGAAGGTGCTCTGTGTTAACAAGATCTCGGTACTCTCTCCATCATATTGATAATCTTTATACAAACCGATGACAAGCTGAGATCCGAGTGACCAAAATACTGCCTAACCTAATGACACCCTTTGTTTTATTCTCATTGTTATTGGGAGCTGCAGGGCTGACCGCAACCCACTTTATGGCAGTGCAATTCCAAGAAAAAATCGTCACTCAGCAACTCGATGAAGCAGCAAGTAAAGCCAATCTACAAATCGACTCTGAATTGGATAAATTCAAACAGATCCCGGATTTGCTCAGCCATGACCCGCGCTTGCTCTCTTATTTTGACTCATCACCACAAGCAGACAAGATTTCCGCTGCGCAGCTCAATCAATTGCTATTTGAATGGTCGAATCAAAGCCAAGCCGACACCATCTATATTCACGATCCGAACGGTACTGTGGTCGCTTCCAGTAATTACCAAAAGCCTCGCACTTTTGTGGGTGAGAACTTCTCGTTTCGTCCCTACTTTGCTTCTGCCATTCAAGGTAACAACACACAATATGTCGCGCTAGGCGCTCGTTCGAACGTACGCGGTTATTTTCTGTCTTCACCTCTGTATATCGACAAGGAAATTGTTGGCGTTATCACCGTAAAAGTGAGCTTAGAAAATCTCGAAAACATCCTAACCAGCGACGATTTTGAGATCGTAGTACTCGACTCTAACCAAGTGGTCTTTCTATCAAGCCAAGCTCCATGGCTTTACCATTCATTGTTGCCACTAACTCAGCAACAACAAACGGATATCGCACTTCAACGCCAATACGGTCAAAGCGAAATTTCGATCATCGAAGCCTTTCGTTCTTCAAGATCTCAGTCAGAAGCTAGCAACGCCAATCAATCTAGCAACCTTCAATCCAATGAAATCCGAAAAGAGCTCACCGCCAACCAGTTATTCAAGCTTGGTGCTTTTAATCTTTACCCCGCTACCATCAGCAACAACCAGTACCAAGTTGTCGCACTAAAAGGGACCAGAGCTGAACTTATTAAAATCTTTCAGATCGATGTCATCTTCGTGGTGATTTACAGCTTGGTGATGCTCATCGCTTGGTCGTGGCGCCAGACTTATCTCGCGAAAGTGGCGTTGACCCGACTCAACCAAAACCTAGAGCAAACCGTTGATAAACGTACCCACTACTTGAAGCAATCCAATCAGCAGCTGCAACAAACCCTTTTTCAATACCAAGAGTCGCAGTCGAAGTTGAAACAGACAGAACAAGAGCTGACACAAACCGCGAAACTAGCGGTACTCGGTGAGCTGTCAGCTAGCATTAACCACGAAATCAACCAACCGCTTGCAGCACTGCGAACCTACAGTGAAAACAGCTTAAAGCTACTGGAAATGGAACGAACCGATTTAGTGAAAAGCAATCTTGAGAAAATGATTGGCCTCAACAACACCATTACCGACATCATCGCGCGACTCAAAGTCTTTACTCGCAAGGTCACCAAACAAGAACATCATGTGGCGAACCTGCATCAAGCGGTCAATAACGCCACTAGCATTCTCAGTGCGCTGATGATCAAGCAAGGCATTACGCTAAGGCTAAGCACGGTGCCAGATGACATCAATATTGCGATTCATCCAACCGAACTCGAGCAAGTACTAGTGAACCTGATTCACAACGCGACTCAAGCGCTGCAACAACAAGTTCTTGAACACAAAATCTTGCAGGAGCAACAAAACCTGGAAAGCGTTGACCAACAGGCTAGCCCACAGATAGGCATCGAATGGCAACTGCATCATGACGCTTGTCAGCTGATCATTTGGGATAACGGAATTGGCATGCCGAACGATAAGCTAGAACAGCTGTTCGACCCGTTTTTTACCACCAAACCGGAAGGCTTAGGGCTAGGGCTTTCAATATCGAAACGGATTATTGAAGCGTATCACGGCACGATCAGCGCGAACCGATTAGAGCCTTCAGGCATGGTATTCTCGCTAAGCATCCCGTTATATAACGATAAGGGCTAACTCGCCGTTGTTATCGCTGATTAGAAAACGAATCTCACATACTGCTAAGGACTCGACTTTTGCACTCTATGCCTAAACTCTATTTTGTCGACGATGAACCCGCCATTCGAGACTCCGTAGAACAAGCCATGCTCATTGAAGGCATCGATATCGTCTGCTTTCCCAATGCTATTGAGGCATTAAAGAAAATAGATACCACGCAAGCCGGAATTGTCATCACCGATATTCACATGCCAGTGATGGATGGCATTCAATTAACGCAAAAATTACTGAGCCAAAACCCTCATTTTCAGGTCATCGTACTTACCGGACATGGTGACGTGCAAACCGCGGTATCCGCAATGAAAGCCGGCGCTTACGATTTTCTGGAAAAGCCATTTGTGGTCGATGCCCTACTCACTGCCGTTAAAAAAGCCGCAGATAAACTCGCACTGGTTGAAGAGAACAACCTATTGCGCAAAGAGTTGGCAATGCAAAATCAGGTTGGCCCAAAACTGATTGGTCAATCTCCATCAATGCAGGCATTGCGCCGAGAATTGATCACCCTAGATACCAAAACTAACCCACTTCTATTGTTTGTTGGTGATTTAGGGACGGGGAAAAGGGTCACTGCACAATACACCCATGATTTACACAGTCATCAAACCGCGGAGCTTTGCCCTGTCGCGGCGTTTAATTTGCCACGCAGTGACGAAGCGACATTCCATCAGTTTGTTTTGCAACTGTTCTTAAAGCATCAAGGTGGAACACTCTATATCCATGAAACAGAAGCGTTAACTTCGCAGCAATGGCTATGGTTAGCCGCTCTAAAACCCACTCTACTTCATGAAAACTCATGCAAGACCAATGCAACTTGTATCATTATCGCAACTACAGTAGTTCCTACTACAATTACAGGTGAACTACGCCGGTTTAATTTACTACCCTTGGCGCAAAGAACGGAAGATATTGGCTCTTTATTCAAACACTTTGCTCGTGGTGCGGCCAGTCGCTATCAGCTGCCACCCCCCGTCATTACAGAAAAAGAGATTCAGCGACTCATTGCAACGCATTGGACGGAGAACATTCGTCAGCTTCGCCAACATGCTGAACTCAGAGTGCTGACTCAAATTAAGCAGCCGTCGCTCGACAGCGATACTGATGAGCAAAATGAACTCGATATGAGCATTGAAGAGCAACAACAGTCGTTAAACCAACGCACCGATAGCTTTGAACAAATTATCTTGATTGAGGCACTACATCGCCATCAAGGTCGTTTAAAAGAAGTACAACAAGAGCTGCAGGTATCGCGAAAAACACTGTATGACAAACTAAGAAAGCACCAACTCGATAAAACAGATTTCAAGAACCGATAAGTCTTAAAAAATATATAAATTCAAAGATTTAAATGAGCAAAATCTTAACATTTATCAAAAGTAAGAATACACTCAATAGGCTTGCACTTTTATTTAGCGAACAAGGACTGTTATGAGTCAGAAAAATTTCAGCAAATTGAACGAGACCGAGCTTGAGTATGTCGATGATAAAACAGCGGCACTACTCCTCAATACGCCCACCAGTGCGCGAATTATGTTGTGGGTGATCGTTCTGTTTTTTATTGCTGCTATTGGGTGGTCTGCATGGGCAGAGATCGACAAAGTTACCGTTGGCCAAGGCAAAGTGATCCCTTCCTCTCAAATCCAAGTGGTGCAAAACCTTGAAGGTGGCTTAGTTAAAGAGATCTTAGTTAAAGAAGGTCAACGTGTTCAGAAAGGTCAGCAGCTACTGTTGATCGATGACACTCGATTCCGTTCGGACTTCCGCGAACGTGAACAACAAGTCGCGAACTTGACCGCCAACGTGTTAATGCTTTCCGCTTCCCTGACCAGTGTTGTCATCAACGAAGAATTCTCTGAAAAAGAATGGAAGAAAAGTGTCACTCTCGATTATGGCAAGCTTGCGTTCCCACCTAAATTCTATGAACTTCAACCTCAACTGGTTAATCGTCAAAAAGCAGAATACCGTCAAGATCTCAATAATCTGAGAAACCAGCTTTCCGTTTTTGATCAACAAGTTGAACAGAAACAGCAAGACCTAGTTGAGATTAAAGCGCGTGTTCGAAACCTAAAACAGAGCTACCAGTTTGCTCGCCAAGAACTGGATATCACCAAACCTCTCGCCGATGAAGGGGTGGTACCACGAATTGAATTACTTAAACTGCAAAGACAAGTGAACGACACTCGCCGAGAAATGACTTCGAGCGAGCTAAAAATCCCTCTGCTACGCTCAGCAATCAAAGAAGCGATGCTCAGCCGTATTGATGCCGCACTGAACTTCCGCTCCGAACAACAAGAAAAACTCAATCAAGCCCAAGACAAGCTCTCAGCAATGACCGAATCGGCCGTTGGCCTTGAAGACAGAGTAAACCGTACCGTGGTGGTTTCTCCTGTAACAGGCACCGTTAAAACATTGGGTATTAATACTGTCGGCGGTGTTATCCAACCGGGTATGGACATCGTTGAGATTGTACCGACAGAAGACTCGCTATTGGTTGAAGCGAAAATCGCCCCGCAAGATATCGCGTTCCTACGCCCAGAACTGACAGCCATCGTTAAATTCAGTGCCTATGACTTCACTAAGTACGGTGGTCTAGAAGGCGTGTTAGAGCACATCAGTGCCGATACCACTCAAGATGAAGAAGGCAACAGCTTCTACATCGTGCGTGTACGCACCGAAAAACACAATTTTGGTAAAAACGAAGAACTGCCAATTATTCCGGGAATGACGGCCTCTGTCGACATCATCACGGGTAAAAGAACCGTGCTTGAGTACATGTTGAAGCCAATATTAAGCGCTCAAAACAATGCACTAAAAGAGTAAGGACGTTTGATGTTTGATAACGCCTTTCAATACACAGCAAATAAACAAGAGCAGAGGCTATGAAGTCTCGGATTTCGCTATTGCTGCTGGTTCTCACCTCTTTTACCTCTGTGGCGCTCAACAAGAGCGACCAACGGTGGATAGATGCGGTGACCAAAACCTACGGCGATAGAGCCGGAAAGCGAGTGGCAACATGGCGCTCAAATATGACGTCATACGACGGATTAAGTGAAAAAGAGAAGCTCAGGTCGGTGAACCAGTTCTTCAACCAGATGTACTTTGTCGATGACAACATACTGTGGGGAAAGAATGACTACTGGGCAACACCACTGGAATTTTTAGGCAGCAACGCCGGTGATTGTGAAGACTTCACTATCGCTAAATACTTCTCTTTGCTTGAACTGGGCGTCCCAGATAAGAAATTACGATTAGTGTACGTAAAAGCACTGGAGCTAAACCAGTTCCACATGGTGTTGGCGTACTACTCAACACCGAGTGCAGAACCACTAATTTTGGACAACTTAAACCCTGAAATTAAACGCGGTTCCAAACGCCCAGATCTAAGACCAATTTACAGTTTTAACGGTAAAAACCTTTGGTTGATCAAGTCGGCAGCAGGCAGCGGCAAGTTGGCAGGGAAATCTTCAAGATTGAGCTTATGGAACGACTTACGTTCACGTGAGCGCTCTCTAAAATTAAACAAACCCATTATCAATTACGATGAGTAGGTACAATGACTTTATATAAACAGCTTGTGGTCGGGATGGTTGCAGTGTTCATACTGCTGATGACGTCAGTTTTTATGATCGAATTCAATACCACCCGTGGATACTTAGAGGAGCAGCAACGCTCTGAGGTAAGTAATACCATTAATACTGTTGGACTGGCTCTCGCCCCTTACCTAGAAGAAAAGGACAAGGTGGCAGTGGAGTCTGTTATCAACGCCCTGTTTGATGGCAGTTCTTACTCAGTCGTTCGATTGATCTTTCTCGATAGCGGTGAAGACATTCTCCGCTCATACCCTGTAAAGCCAACTGGCGTACCAGAGTGGTTTACCAACCTAAACCTGTTCGAGCCTGTTCATGACCGCCGCGTGATCACCAGTGGCTGGATGCAATTGGCCGAGGTCGAGATAGTAAGTCACCCAGGCCCTGCCTACGATCAACTTTGGCAAGCATTCATCCGCTTACTGAGCATATTTGGCACGATCTTCTTGCTCGGTTTGGTATCTATTTCTTGGATCCTTAAGCGCGCTTTACGCCCGCTCTCGTTGATCATTACCAAAATGGATCAGATCGCCAAGAATCAGTTTGGCGAACCTCTAGCTCGTCCAAAGACAAAAGATCTGACCTTGGTTGTCGATGGTATCAACCACATGTCGACTCAAGTTGAGCTGGCATTTAAAAACCAAGCGAAAGAAGCTCAGAAGTTACGTGAAAGAGCGTATATCGACCCTGTATCTCAGCTAGGTAACCGTGCTTACTACATGTCTCAGTTAACTCAATGGTTAGAAGAGTCCAGCTTAGGTGGTTTAGCGGTGCTTAAAGCGGAATTTATTAGCGAAGAGTACGACGAAAAGGGCTATCAAGAAGGTGATGCCTTGGTTCATCAACTGGCTGAACAGCTACAAGCTTCAATCTCATCACCAGATATCACCATCGCCCGTATTTCTAGTGACGAGTTCGGTTTCATCATGCCAAACATTGATGAGAGCGAACTGAAACTTGTCGCGAGCAGCATCGTAAACTGTATTCAGAGCCTAGGTTCAGACCCAACAGGCACTGCGAACCCACATATTGCTCTTGGTGTGACATACAGCAACACGCGTAAAACCAGTACCGAAATCATGTCGCTGGTGGATAACGCACTTTCAAGTGCCAAGGCGAACCGAGAGTTGTCTTACGGCTACGTAACCGCAGACGATCACGGCGCAGTGATGGGCAAACAACAATGGCGTATGTTGGTTGAAGAAGCGATCATCAACGATCTCATTACCTTCCGTCTGCAGGCTGCAAACAATGCTTTTGGTAAAACGTATCACCAAGAGGTGTTCTCTGCGATTGAAAAAGATGGTGTGCGTTACGGTGCCAACCAGTACTTATACGCCCTAGAACAGCTTGAAATGAGCCACATTCTCGACCAATACGTTATCGAGAAGATGATTGAAAAGCTCAATGCAAAAGAAGTAACCAGCCCTGTCGCTATTAATATTTCACCAAGCAGTATTTCTCAACCAAGCTTCATCCGCTGGATCGGTAAGACGCTTGAACAGAATGCTTCAATCGCGCACCTGTTGCACTTTGAGATTCCAGAAAACTGCTTCATCAACGTTCCGCACTACACGGCACTATTATGTAACACCATTCGCAACGCTGAAGCGGTGTTTGGTGTCGATAACTACGGACGTAACTTCCAATCACTGGATTACATCAACGAATACCGTCCAAGCTATGTGAAGCTAGATTACCTATTCACTCATAACCTTGATGACGAAAAACAGAAATTCACCTTAACGTCGATCTCTAGAACCGCTCACAACCTAGGCGTCACCACCATCGCGTCTCGAATAGAAACTCAGACTCAGCTAGATATCCTGTCTGATAACTACGTAGAAGTGTTCCAAGGCTTCATTGTTGATAAATAGTTGTAAGGGTTATATCACATGCAAGATCCACTATTGAACTCACTGATCTACGTTAGCCGGTATTACGGGTTAGCTAACTCGCCCGAAGCGTTGATCAATGGGCTACCACTATCAGACGGAAAGCTAACCCCTTTCCTATTCCCTCGCTCTGCTGAACGAGCAGGATTAGTGGCAAAAGAAAACCGTTCCGACTTAGAAAAGATCCCTCACCTGATTCTGCCTGCGGTTTTACTGCTTAAACAAGGTGAGGCGTGCGTTCTCAACAGTATCGATTTAGAGAAGCAAGAAGCGGAAATCATTACAGCGGAAAGCGGAATGGTGCCAATCATCATTCCTGTCGAAGAGCTGAAAGAACAATTCATCGGCCGCTACTTCTTGGTAAAGAAACAGTTCCGTTATGATGAACGTTCACCAGAGGTTCTAAAAACACGCAAAGGGCATTGGTTTTGGAGCACCATTTGGGAATCTAAAAACATCTACCGAGATGTGTTGATTGCCTCCATTCTGATCAACATCTTCGCGATAGCCGCGCCGATGTTTACTCGCTTGGTGTACGACAAGGTAGTACCCAATCTCGCCTTTGAAACTTTGTGGGTACTAGCGAGTGGTATCTTCGTCGTATTCCTATTCGATTTGCTGCTCAAATTGATGCGCAGCTACTTCATTGATGTTGCCGGTAAGAAATCCGACATTCTCATTTCCTCCAAGCTGTTCAGTAAAGTACTGGGGATTCGTATGGAAGCGAAGCCTGCTTCCGTCGGTGCTTTCGCTAAAAACTTGCAAGAGTTCGAATCCATCCGTGAGTTCTTTACCTCTGCAACCATTGGTTCGCTCATCGACCTCCCCTTCGCACTGATGTTCTTAGCGCTAATTTGGCTAATGGCTGGAAACCTTGTGTTCGTTCCCGTTGCTGGAGTGGTCATTTTGATCGTCTATGCATTGCTAATCCAAGGTCCACTGCGCCGTACCATTGAAGAAGGCTCTCGTCTTGCTTCGCAGAAGTACGCGAACTTAATCGAGAGTTTGGCAGGGTTAGAGACGGTTAAGCTGTTCAGTGCGCAAAGCCAATTCCAATTCCGTTGGGAAGAAGCGGTTGCTCACATGGCGAATTGGAATATCAAAAGCCGACGCATCACTGACAGCATCCAAAACACCGCCGGCTTTGTTCAGCAAAGTACTAACGTAGGTATGATCATCTTTGGCGTGTATCTAATTGCAGAAGGTGAACTTACGATGGGTGGCTTGATTGCCGCGACCATGTTGAGCGGCCGAGCGATTGGCCCGCTTGTTCAGCTGTCTTTGCTTTCGACTCGTTACAACCAAGCGAAGTCATCAATGACTCTGATTGAGCAAGTGATGTCGATGCCTGATGAACAAGAAGAAGGTAAACGTTATATCCACCGTCCGATTATTCAGGGCCATATTGCGCTAGATAAAGTGACGTTTCACTACCCAGATTCACCCGTTGCTTCTATTAGAGACTTAACCCTCAATATTAGTCCAGGTGAGAAAGTAGCAATCATTGGTCGTATTGGTTCAGGTAAAACCACACTAGAACGTCTGATTATGGGCCTCTACAAGCCCACAGAAGGCCATGTACGCATTGATGACACGGATATGGAGCAACTGCATCATGTCGACGTACGACGCAATATAGGTTGTGTTCCGCAAGACAGTAACCTGTTCTACGGTTCAGTAAGAGACAACATTACTTTAGGTCGTCCTTTGGTGGATGACCGTGACGTGATGGATGCAGCAAACCGTGCAGGGGTAACCGCGTTTACTCAACAAGATCCTGCAGGTTTGGAACGCCAAGTGGGTGAAGGTGGTGCCTTGCTGTCTGGTGGACAACGTCAGTCAATTGCCATTGCTAGAGCCTTCCTTGGCCGTCCGCCAGTGTTGTTGATGGATGAGCCGACCAGTGCTATGGATAACCGTTCAGAGATGCACATCAAACACCAACTTAACCAATTGCTACCAAGCGAGACGTTAATTCTGATTACACACAAAACGTCGATGTTGGACATTGTCGATCGAGTGATCGTAATGGAGAAAGGCTGCATCATTGCAGATGGTCCTAAAGCACAGGTTCTTTCAGACCTTAAACAAGGTCGAGTTAGAGCCGTAAGTTAGAGCGCTCAAGCCATCTAAATAAATCATTATCAGTAGAAACCATAAGGGGAGCATCAGCTCCCCTTTTTCTATTTGTCAGTATCATCACCTAAGCCAAGCATCACTTATGTTCAACACAAAGCCTACAAAGCAATATCCTCTTGCTCCATCTTGAATGAACATTGGATCTCGTATTGGTTGAATGAGAAAACACTTCCGCCGTGGGTCCGCTTGGTTGTGACTGTCTCATCACCAAATTGAATCGTCACTCGGGTATACACTTTTTCGTGTACCTCTACCGTGCATTCAGCAAGATTGGTTGCAAACTCTGCTTCGAGTGTATCTAGCTGCGACTTTGTGTTTTCTATTGCGAGGTTATTCTTCTCACGTTGCTGCTCTATTTCTAGGGCTTGCTCTTCGCTTCTCTCTGCTTTCGGGCGCTTCTTAAATTCTAACTCTTGGCGAATCACACCCATGGTTTGCTCTTGAGTGTATTTATAAGTTTCCTTCAGCTCAGCTATCTTTTGGCGGTAACCATCGTAGCGCGCAAAACCATGTACCTTAGTTGCGGTGTCTCCCTCAACACCTAGGAAGACACATTCTACTTTTCCGCCAACTTTGGCTTCACCACCGCTTAGCGTGCCGTGTTTTTTCAAGCTGTCCATCACGATAAGGTTGTTACCACAGCGAATGTCGTTACTCATACTGTGCACACCAAGTCGAAGGTCATTGGCCGTTTGTAGCTCGGCATTCTGTGCGTAGCTTGCTGTGATAGAGCCTTTACTGAATACCTTACAACTTTTTGGCTCACCCTCTTTGGTCGTGTGGCCGATAATGCCTTTGGCGACTTTGATATCCCCCTGAGCTTGCACTTCGGCCGATTCGATAAAGCCACCAACCGTAACACTTCCGGTCGCCTTGACGATCATCCCCGGCTCGATGTTGCCAGAGACAAAGACATTACCTTTAAATTTAACGTGCCCAGTTGAGACATCGACGTTGCTGACACATAAGGCGTCATCCACTTCGATGGTTCGGTCTTTAATGATGGGCAATCCAGGGTGTGAGGCGAGTAGTAAATTGGGATCTTCAGGGGAGATGTAAGTGCCCTTTCCAGGCTTGATTAAACTGTCTTGTCCAGGAAGCGGTGGGATAATTCGGCCTTGAACGGTAAAGCCAGCGATACCTTTGGTAGCGGGGGTACGTTTCATTAAGTGATCATTTTGACCAACGGTAATGGTTTGTCCCAAGTCTCGCATATCAATCTTGCCTTCGTCTTTGCTGCGAGGCTTCAAGACTTGGCGAGTAATATCTTCAACCAAAGCGGCAAACTTAGCATCCTTACCTTTTACTGGTTGTGTCCCTTTAGCGACGGGCTGAGTAAACTTTTCCCCGGGCTTAAGTTTGCTACTCATCATCAGAACTTTTCTGAGCGCTAACTTATTTATTCCTTTTGTTATTTGAGCTAGAGATAAGCACTGAATGATGTCGCTACCACGCAGTGGGTGTCCATTGTAGGGACCAGTGACCACGAGGCTCGCCAACATCTCATCATCAGACAGTTCGACCGCAACAGTGGCATTTCGAACTTCGGCAATCAAGATTCCTTCATAAGCTTCACCCTTACCTTCTTTAGCAAGAGTAACGAAACGCAACACCTCTTCTTCGAAAAGAAAATAGTTTGATGCATTCAAAGCTTCCAAGGTTGGTGGCAGCGTCTTGTTATCAAAGCTTGCGTCAACCACAGTCCCGGTTGGCAGACATGCCATTACTTGTTGCTTGTCTTCCGACAATGTAACGATGTTATCCCACATTCGAATTGAGTATCCCTAATGACTCAGTTGTTATTCAGTCTATATAATTCATTCTGCGCTGAGTATCACATTATTAGAATAATCAGCGTCACATCACTTACTTTCGATTCTGCAAACATGACTCATAAATAAGACTTACACATTTTATGATCTGCTTCGCCTTTACAAATACATAGGAAAATTTTTTCAGAATATTTCGTGCGATTGAATGTTGATTCGATGTAGGGCTAGATAGTAAAGGCGAATAGCTTTAGAAGATTAAAGGCTGTACTGGAGAGATAAAACAGAAATGATGTAACAGATAATCAGGGTAAAAACGGGTTTCAATATGGAGCTTCAGTTTACAGTGTAAATCCAATATTCTAATTTACACTGTAAATCTAATTTGTTGCGGTCAGTCTATTTAAATGATGGCTAGCCTATTTACACTGTAAATTTGCTAACAGAGCATCGACATCTTTACGAAACTGAATCTCTGCTTGTTTACGACCAACAAGATTAAACTGTTCAACACAAGTCCCCCACTCTTTCTGCTGAACAACCTTTGCGATGAGTAAGTCAGAAATACCTATGTTTCGATCGTTACTGAGTAGAATCAAGTTCAGTACGCTGAAGCTGATCGCATCATAACTGTTGCCACCGTTCACGTAATTTCTAACTAACTGAGTTTCAAACTCACTAACGGTGTGAACACTCTTTGGCAGCAGTGCTCGCACCATATCGGTTTCAAGTGAAACCAAAGAACCTGAAACAAGAAAACAGTAGCTACGCTCGAAGTGATTTTGAACTTGGTTTATCCAGCCTTGAGAGTTTGAGTTAAGCGCCTTAACCATCAGAACCGAGTGACAGCCACTGGCCTGATCTCGCTGGTGGCCGATGTGCACAGCTTCAAATTCACTACCACGCCAAAAAGAAATCAATTCGCTGGTCGCGCCAAAGCTTGTCGCCAGATAATCTGCTTGGCTGGTTTGCTGTGATAACTGAGCCAACATCCAACGGCCAATACCCAAACCTTGATGACGTGCTGAAACAGCAATGCGCATAACTCGAAGGCACCGACTGGTCGCCGCCTGAGTACAGCCAAATTGGTTTGCCAGTAATACAGGGGCAAGGTGACCTTGAGGCCTGCGTTTTCCAAGTTGAACTTGAGCAATCAACTCGCTGTCCAAACCACCCTCTTCCGTCACCAACATACAACCTAAACATTTATCTTGCTGCCAAGCGGCGTATAAACGGATTGCTGGATTGTTGAGAAATTGCATTAAGTCATTTGGCGAGGTCTGATAGTGCGCATCCACGAGAAGAGAAAAACATTGTTGTAGCTGCTCAGGATTAGCCAAGCATTCTGATTTTGATAACTCGCCCAAGTTTAATTGGTTGATTGCGTCAGCAGAAAAGCCTTCGATTTCATCAACCGCCGATTCAGTGACTGATGCGTCATTACCAAGTAGGAAGCAATCAAACAACCAAGCTTCTAGCGGATCGTTGCTATTCCAACGAATCGGTTGTTCGAGCTTAAAGCCTTTCCACCCCGGACGATGCTCAGAAAGCCAAGACTCAAACTTAATACCGAACCCTCGCCCACTGCCTTCGTAACCATGTACCGTGGTTGAAAAGACCATACGGTGATAGATGTCGACCATGGATTTAAGCATCGGAATTGGAATTGCAGCTGCTTCGTCAACCAATAACAGATCGCAATCAGGCTTAGATTTAAGTAATTCATCTGCTGCGACGAATCTTAAACTGCCACCTTGATGACGAATGTGAGTAGCGTTAACCACTTCGCAAGATTCTAACCCTTGGCTAGCATGAGAAAATACCGGCATTACCGCTTTCACTGAAGGCGCGGTAACAATAATATTAAACCCGTGACGCTCAACTAACAGCTGCGCTGCGGCAATACCCAATGTCGAGCTTTTACCACGCCCTCTATCCGCAGTGAGAATCAAAGGACGTTTACGATGTCCAGACACAACTTTTTTAACTAATTCAACAGCCGTATTTTGCTGTTCAAATTTATCCAATCCGTTTTGGGCACTTTGCATCTGAGGAAGAGCGTGAGTCGCTTGAACTACATCGCCGGCTTCATTGTGTTGTGAAACAGAAATAAGTTTATCGAAATGACATTTTAACCAACGTTGACCAAAGCTTTCGCTATCTTCAGAGGCATCAACTTTTGGCGGCAACACCAACAACAGCCCACCACCGACTAACGAACCCAGCGCAGCACTAAAACCATTCGCATCAAACTGCTCTCTAAAGTCACAAACAAGAACTTGGCACTCACGACCAAGCAGTTGTTGGCCTTTTTTTACTGGAGCATGAATCACACCTTCAAATGACGTACCGCCAATCTGGAAGATGCTCGGACTGTGTGAGTCTTGAAGGAAAGAAAAAACAGCAGAGTTTTGCCAATCAAAATCGCCATCAAAGACCACGCCGTAACGGTGATCGTTATGTTGAGCAATATTAGAAAGTGTATGTAGAAAAGTGTTGGTTGGGTTTGTCATAGTTAGCGTCCAGATTCATCTAAACACAGTTTATCACAGCCAAATAAAAAGCCGCATTAAGCGGCTTTAGAGGAGTAATGAAAAGTCGTCGACTTAGTCGAGCTTCGATTGAACGAAGGCGAGGATTTCTTCCATTGTTGCATCATCAACTTTCTTAAGGTTCAACGCCAAGTTTGAACCCTTGCGGCTGTATGATGCGCGGCCCTTAATAAGCTCAACTTTTGGAGAAGCTTTCTTCGCTGGCGCTGGCGCCAATTCAAGAATCCAACCTTCCAGAGTTTCTGTCACGTCTTTGGTTAGACGAGTTACGCCTTGAGCTTCGCTACGCTGCCATACAAAACCTTCAGAAGCATCACACTTAGTCAGTAGTGTTTGCTGCTGTTCACTCGTCAATCCACCAAACTGCTTGTGTAGTTTAACAATTGTTGGACGACCAAGGTCGCTCACATTTGGGTAAGCTTGTAGCAATTCAAGTGGCAAAGCGGCTGCTTTCAATGCACCACTCACCAAAGCTTCACTGCACTGGAACATTTTAGCCAGTGCTTTCTGATCTTCAGCTTCGCCTTTATCCAGCTTCGCTTGCATCTCTTTGCCCTTCTCGTAAAGAGAAAGCGGTTTATGAGCGTTAGCTACGTCTGATAGGAACTTAGCGTGTTCGCCGTTAATGTTTTCAGCAACATAGATTAGGAACTCTTTGTCAGCCAAAATACATGACATACGACGACGGCTACCATCAAGAACTTCAATCTTACCGTCTTTGTTCTTACGACCAACTGCTGGGTATTGCTGACCACGTTCTTTCAATGTTGTAAGAACATCAGAAAGCGCATGCTCGTTTAAGAAAGATTGCTCACGAGCATTCTCTTCAAAAACAACCGTTCGAGTTGCCACTTCAGCCGCAGGAATTCGAACCAATTCAAATGAAACCAGGTCTTCGCCAGCAACAGAAAGCTCGATCACTTGAGCCTGTTCTTTTGCCGCTGTTTGCGCTTCTTGTGGTGTTGCTACGCGACGTTTGTTTGCTTTACCAAATAGCTTTGCATTTAAGTCAGATGTTTTAATTGCCATTGTTGTTATCCCTGATTAAGTGAAGGCCAGTTGCTATGTAATACGCGCTCTAATTCTAGAGCACTTTTTTGTACTGCGTCTTGAGCAACAGCTAGAGTTTTCTTACCGCCCTCAAAGTCGCTCACCGTTAGATCGAAAACCGTGCTGTAAGTGTCAGCACAGGTTTCAAAAGCACGGCTTCTTGGAATGGTTGCCATCATTACTTGGTCATTCAACAGGTAGTTCATTTCGGTCAGAACTGACACTTGTTTCTTGTTGTCGTCTTCAAACATGGTTGGCATTAGACGAACAAATTCGAGCCCTTTCCAATCATCCGGGAACATTTCGTAAACAGTTGGTAAGTGCTGGAAGAAGTTAACCGTTGAAGCCCAATCCAAACGCTTAGCTGCACATGGAATCAGAAGTGCGTTCGACGCGTACATTGCATTCCATACTAGAGGGTCAACGTGCGGGCCGGTATCAATCATAATCACATCGAAATCATCGGCGATTTTGTCGATAAGCTTCTCTTTTAACAGACGAACAATATCAAGTGACTGATCTTGTGAAAGGCTTTGCCACGCTTCAGCGTTAAACATCGCATCTTCTGGGAAAGCAGAAATTGTCTTCAGATTTGGATACTGAGTTGGCAATAGTACGTTCTTACGAAGAAACTCTAGATCGACATCTTGGCCTTCAGGCACGTTGTCCAACATGATATCGACGGCAGAATAGATGCTGTCGTGCTCTGCCCCACTAATTTGTGGATTTAGGAACAGACGCAAAGAGCCCTGTGGGTCCAAGTCAATCAGACAGATACGGTAGCGCTTATCCAAATTCAGAGACAAACAAGCGGCTAAGTGAACTGCTGTCATTGATTTACCCGTACCACCCTTCTGGTTTTGTACGTTGATAATCCATGGCTTATTGTCAGCGTGCTGCTTACGTTCATGGAACTTCGGCACTTCTGCCGCGTCCATCAACATGTGAGCTTCTGTCAATGAAATCGAGTAATGATTAGCGTTGTTCTTTGTGAACTGATGGCCATCAGCTTCAAGTTTAGTGATCGCTTCATCGAGCTTACGACGCGTTAAACCAGAACGAGTCTCCATCATAGCTTTAGACATTGGAGGGAAATGTTCATCACTTCGCTCTTCCAAAATAATCTCAATTCGGTCAGCCTGAACTTGTTGAGTTTGTTCGGCTAGCTGATAGAGCTTATCAATCGTTTGTTCTCTTTTCATTGCCAGTTTCCGTAATGATTAACTAAGTACAAATTGTACAGCGATTAACAACAAACACAACAAAAACATGAACATACATTTATGAGTAAAATCACATAAAATAGACCGCGTTTTTACAATTTGATGAAACATCGCCTTAGACAAACACAAAAATGACTGTTTCTATCATGTATAACCATGCTATTTCTAGCCTACATTTTAAATGTTACAGCATCACTTATTTACAATGTAAATGGAATTTCAACGAAAAACCTTCGGAACGATTGAAATACAACCGTAGATTACGGTTGGTGTGATTTGCATTCGAATTTATAGATTTTCAATCCAATAAAAATTAAAAAACACTCAATGACCAAAAAATTCAAAACAGAAGAGAAGATCGGGTGTCAAAAAACAACAGAGGATTGGAACCTAACCGGAAGAATGATCATGGAGCACATCCAGTGTAAGATAATTGATAACGCCAAATTATGAAGCATGATCAAGGCGTAAACTGAGCAATATTGATCCGAGCAACTGCACATTGAAAATGATCAACCTCCGGAAAAATGATCAAGTAAACATAGTTCCGGAAGCATGTAATTTATGAACTAAGTTACGGACAAATGCTTTTGGAATGGGGATTCAACGCCTATAAGGGCTCAATGATTGAAAATTCAATCGACACAGACCAAGAATACACAAACATGACAATTTCATGATCATGCTTCCTAGTTAAGACCCACCCGCTCTAAATACATCAAAGCAATCCATTTCCAGCGGATACAGACTAAATTTTGCACTCAATAGGGTAGGAACGATAAAAAAGTATGCTCTCTTGATCATTGTTCCGATAGATTGGCCACCACAAGTGTCCACTTAGACAAGTCAAAAGCGACTTAGAAACCGATGTTGAATTCCGATCTGTGGATAAGCTGTATAAGTATAATGATCATGCTTTCGAACCAATAATGATCATGCTTACAATGACTTAATGATCATCGTTCTGATGTTCTGTGATCATGCTTTCTTAAGTTTAATGATCATAGTTTCGGAACCTTTATGATCATGCTTTCCAAGGCGGTTTATTTTAATGCTTTAAATTCAGCCGCTTATAAGCAAAGTTACGTCCAGATCATTAGATCACTTAATCATTTAAGATCATATTAATCAAAAAGATCAGTTATTTAAAAGCCAATAAATTCTCTTTATTTATGATCATTCTTTCTTTATCATTCAGGAACTATAGTGAAATTACGGTTAGTGTGATACGGATCAAAAATGAAACCAGAAGAGAAATTGTTAATTAAGGCACGAAGCCACAAAGATGGTCATTTATTTGAGGTATCTGAAACAGCCGTTGAATGGATAGAACAATATCAACACTTCAAAGGTGTCACCAAAAGCATAGTTGAGCTTCTTAACCTAATTTCACTTCGTGGGTTTAGCAGCAAAGACGGGTACGTTTCCACCACTGAGATTATTGAATCAACTGATGGTCAAGTCACTCGCGCGGCCTTACAGCAAAGGCTGAGAGCAGCAGTCAATATCGGATTGTTCAAACAAATCCCCGTTCGCTTTGAAGAAGGCCTTGCTGGTAAAACCATGTTGCATCGCTTTGTGAACCCAAACCAGTTGATATCGGTACTGGGTGCCACCAGCTTAGTGACAGAAAGCGTGAAGCAAAATGAAAAGCAAAAGCGCTCTAAAGCCCTAGCTCAAACCAAAGTAAACAAGCGCTTACTGAATGAACATGGGTTGAATACCCCACCAACGATGAAAGATGAAGCGGATCAATTCATTGTTTCGCCAACCAATTGGGCGGGGATTATTGATCAAGCGTTAGCGCCACCTAGAACTCGTAAGAGCTACCAGAAATCCATGGTTTCGATCTCTGGCACTCGCGCTGTGATCGAGACACGATCTTCTAAAAATATCATGACCGTTGACGATCTGATGACGCTATTCGCGTTATTCACTCTCACCGTTCAATATCATGATCATCACCAAGATGATTACCATCTAGACGCGAAACACACGCCAAACAAAACACCACTCTACATCACTGATATTTTGTCTTTACGTGGCAAGAAAGACAGCGGCCCTGCACGTGATTCTATCCGCGACAGTATTGATCGTATCGAATTCACGGATTTCCAACTGCACGAGCTTACAGGCCGTTGGCTTAGTGAGAACATGCCAGAAGGCTTTAAGAGTGATCGTTTCCGATTCTTAGCTAGAACCATTACCGCATCGGAAGAAGCGCCTACAGAAGGCTCTGACGGCGAAATTCGCATTAAACCGAACCTATACATCCTGGTTTGGGAGCCTTCGTTCTACGAAGAGCTGCTGACACGTGACTATTTCTTCCTATTTCCGCCAGAAATCCTGAAGCAACATACCTTGGTCTTCCAAATGTATTCGTACTTTAGAAGCCGCATGGCACGTCGTCATTCAGATAGCATGTTGCTCAGTGAGCTCAACCAGAAATTGGCGCGTAACATCGATTGGCGTCGTTTCTCGATGGATCTGATCCGCGAGCTCAGAAAGCTGGGTGAAGTCGGGGAGCAAGAAGATACCTTCCTGGTTAATCTTTGGGGTTATCACTTGACGATCACCGCGTTGATCGAAAAAGGGAAAACGACCGATTATCAGGTAGATATCAAATGTAATGTGGAAGAGGTCTTACGTTACTCAAGAGCGCGTACCACTAACGCGGGTAAGCGTAATATGGCACCAACGCTGCCGAACCCACTTCGTAACGAAATGGTGTCTAAGCAGAAACTGGAAGAGCTGTCTGAGATTATCGACGGTGAGTTTGAGCCAATTCAGCGTAAAGCACCGTCGCCAAGAGGCAAATTGGGACGTCGAGTTAAGCAGCGTAAACACTCTGTTGAGATCAACGCTGACGAGATCATGATTACTCTCTCTAAATATACCTCTGCAGAGGCTCTAGAACGCAGCATAACGGCTTTATCTGCTATGACAGGGCACTCACATGCCTCAATCAAAGAAGAGTGCTCAGAGCTCATTGAGAAGCTTGATTGGTTGAGAGTAGGGGAGGACGTTATCCCATACGAAACACTGAGTCGCTTGATTGAGCTATATAACGACCGAGATAGCACCAGCAATCGACATCTGTCCATTGAACGTTTGATCTCTGGTTTAGCGGTGCGTCGTAAAGTGTGTAAACAAGTTCATGAAGGTCATTTAGACGAAAACGTGTTCCTTGCGCTCGATGAAATGGCGATTGGCCACTAGTCATTATCCTATCGCGATAAGCCTGTTTTACCGTCGCTGAATGGATAGTTTTGAACACATTAGGTGCTGATTAAAATCGCACCTAACGCTGACAAAGTGATGACAAAGTAGCGCATCTAGTTGATTATTATTTATCCCGAATAGACAACCTTTGTCCTTTCTTGTGATTAATAGATTGGCTCATATTTTGTTACATCATACTGAATAGATTTTTGCGAGTTCCCAAGGGACTCGCTTTTTTTTGCCTAAAATTCAGTCAATCATTAAAATTCAATAGCTTACAGAGTTAAACGCCGAAGCATGATCAAGGCTCGATCATGCTTTCTACGGATCTAGCTCTGGTGAGATTCTGATTTGATGCTTGATCGAGAAGGGCTTGATCAGTGGAGATGGCGTTGAATAATGCCTTGATCATCGTTTCGGGGATGGGTTGCCATAAAGCGTACATGCGACTCGATCAATTTTTCAGACTCTGCTTTCCAACGTGGTTCTTGCTGTTGGTTCGTAAACTCCAAAGCCAATACACACAAGTGTTGTAGCCGCTGTGTACACCACTCTTGCAATCCTGCTTCTGATTTTGGGTCACATGACACCGCTTGCAGCTTACTGTAGGCAAACATTAGGTATTGGTAGGCTTTATCTTGATGGCTTGAGCTGCTGGCCTCCTGCGAAGCCAACTCCGGATTCGATGAATCCGCGAGGTGGCGATAGAAAGTAAAGATTCTCAGGCATCCGTCTAGCCAACATGCGATACCTTTGCTCTGCTCATCTGTGATCAATGGCCCCCAGAGCGCATCTGGAGGCGTTAAGATCAAAGGTTCTAACCGGTCCACTTGATCATGCTTTCGGTCTTTGTACCAATCTCCGATCCGCTCTAACCAAGTGTCTAGTTCATTCATGCAACGTTATCCCACTGTTTTACAAAGTGATTATCAGAAACTTGTTTGATTTCATGCTGTATTTCACTGCTCTGCTCTCGAATACGATCAGCGTCTATTGAATAGTTTGGCTCATTTTTGACGAGTTCGCCAAATGGCAGATCGGGATCTGGTACGGCAGAGATCAACAACTTAGTGTACGGGTGTCGTGGATTGGTTAAGATCGACTGGGTTGATCCCCATTCGACGATCTGTCCTTTGTACATAACCGCTGTCTCTTCTGCGATGTAATGTGCTGTGGCAAGATCGTGGGTTATGTACAAAAAGCCAATCCCCAACTCTTGCTTCATTTTTTGCATCAGGTTCAACACGCCAAGTCGAATCGAAACGTCCAACATCGAGGTGGGTTCGTCAGCAAGAATAACCTCAGCGCCAACGGCCAGTGCTCTCGCTAGGTTAACCCTCTGTCTTTGGCCTCCACTGAGCTCGTGCGGGTATTTGGCGAGCGTTTCGATGGGTAACTCCACCAGAGTTAATAACTCTTTGAGGCGTTCTGTGAGAGCCTGTTTAGTGGCTACCTGTTTATGGATCTTAAGTGGGCGCGCTAAATGGTGCTCAATGGTGTGAGTGGGATTAAGTGAACCAAAGGGGTCTTGAAACACCATTTGCACACGGCTGCGATAATCCAAGATATCTTTACGGCTTTTCAGCGTAGAGATGTCTCTGCCTTTGAACAGTATCTCTCCCTCTGTCGCAGGGTAAACCTTGGTCATCAATCGTGCGCAGGTGCTTTTCCCGCAGCCTGATTCTCCGGCTAAGCCGAAAATCTCGCCTTAGCCTATGTGAAAGCTAACGGATTTGATTGCATTGAAAGAGGGGAAAATGAGAGTTGGATCAAACCACATTTCTTATGGGGAATCTTTTAAATATAATTGCAGAAAATGGCTTTGGCAAAGTTTAAATGAGGCATTTATTAATTAGCTTTGTGAAGCGTCGGAATCATCACACTTCAGTACAGAATTTCTTAACAAGCGAAAAAGCATTTGCTACAGATTACCTGTCCATTACATGGTGCTTTTCGGAGGAAAACATGTCCATTAATTCTATCAACCATGATGAAATGACAAATATTGCAAACAAGTGGGATGCTGAAGAAGAAGTATCTTTCAAACCAGAAAAGAAAATGAAGTCTGCTGAAGCTCGTCGTCGTATCGAGACTCTAAGAGAAATTAGAGAAAGCGGTTTGAGTCTGGAAGAAGCGAGGGAGCTAGGTCTTATTCACTAATAATCCCCATTGCATTTAGAAGGGTGGCACAACGCCACCCTTTGATTTATAAGTGTTTTTTCATGTTTCCTATCCAGATTTAATCAACTCCTTGATTCTTTGGCTCACTGTTCTGTTTAGCCCAACCCTTTTGATATTACGCTTTTCAGATGAAAAACACGCACATGGCATACTCTTGAGCTAAGTTGTTTGACAGTCATATTCAACGCCACTAATTTTAAAGTTAAAGCAAAAATATGCGATGTCGTTGGTAAGGAGAAGGCTATGTCTAATTCTGTGGCTCAAGCTAAAGAAGTGCTGTTTTACGAACCCGAAGATCCGAACGGATACCTGTCAAATTTTGCCGCTTGTCCTATCAAGGTAGGTGATCAAGTTTGGGCAACCAGCGAACATTATTATCAAGCGATGAAGTTTGCCTCCGAAGCGCTACGTAATACCATTTTGGAAGCCAGTACACCTGCTGAAGCGTTCTCTTTAAGTCGTGACTACGAAGACCAAGTTCGCGAAGATTGGTATGACATTCGTGTTGAAGTGATGCAGTTTATTGTGACGGAGAAGTTCAGACAGAATCCACAGTTTGCGCTGTTTCTTACCAATACCGGAGATTCGGTGATCAAAGAACATTCGCACAAAGACCACTTCTGGGGCGATGGCGGCGATGGAACCGGCGAGAACCATTTGGGTAAGATTCTGATGGCAGTGCGTCACCAGCTTCGCACTCAGCAACTGCATTTAATTGCTTCGCACTGATTCGTCGATTCAGATAGCGGCATGCTTATGATTACCCCTTAGACGCATTTAAAAGGCCGCCCTGCTATCTAGTATGAAGCAGGGCGGCCTTTTCGGTTTTAGAGAGTCAGGCATCAACGAGAGTTAACGTACGTGACTAAGCTATCCGTTGCTAAGTTCTAAGTTACGCTGGTGCTATAAGTAACTCTGTACGATGTCGTCAAGCTGTCCATCGTCTTTCATTTGGTCTAGGCGTTGGTTGATGAAGCTTTGCAGTTTAGGATCCATCTCAGGGTCAAACGCCAAATGGATAGGGTAGTTATTGATGACAGAACCAAACTCTTGCATCTGGTAATCATCAATACTCAGTTTTTGTTCGTTTAGGTTGTATTTGATTCGTGATTCCATTTCCACAAACACGGTGTCGCCAGGTGCTCGGTTCAGGACACGAAACGCAGCAGTGTAATCTTTTACTCGAATCTCGTTGAGCTTGCCTTGTTGGATATAAGGTTCCAAATTCGGGTACTCAAATCCTTTTAGCAATACCACGGCTTTCCCATCGAGATCATCGATTGTATTGAACTCAAATGGCTTTTTACCGCTGCTGAGTAATACGTGTTTTACATTGTAAATCGGGTCTTCAGATAGGTTCGCAGATTGAATATTCCCCCAACTAGGGCTGCCATAGGTAACCCAGTTTGGGTTCTCTCTCGCATCGAGCTTGTCGATCATTCGATTAAAAGGGTAGGTGTGGTAGTTGATCTCATATTGGCTGTCATCAAACACGGCTTCCACAATATCTGAAACGATTCCTCTGTGAGATGACCCGTCAGTTTCGATTTGAAAAGGTTGCGCTTGGCTCGCAATAATGTAGTAGTGAAGAGGTTCGCTTGCAGAAGCATAACTGCTTGAAAACAAACTGACTATGGATGCAACGATAAGATGTTTTTTCATAACCTTCCCTAGTTATTTGATGAATGACTACTATTATACTAGTTGAGTAATTGTAGTTTGCTAGGATAACAATAATGGTAATTTTTGTATGGTGACAAAAGGAAAACGCTACGTTGGGCTCTCCCGACAGTTGATCGGGATGATAATAGCGATCAGTACCTTATTCACAGTTATAGTGACAGGTCTCGGGTTGTATGTAGAGTACCAAAGTCGAGTTTCTTTTATCAGCTCTCAGATCGAGCAGGTCAAGGCTGGCTACCTTTCTGGTTTAACGGCCAGTTTGTGGGTTGAAGATCGAGAGCAATTGTTTGTGCAAGCCGAAGGCATCTCTCGCCTCCCTTCGGTCAGTTACCTTCTTATCGAAAGTCCCGATGAAAAAATTCTAGAGTTAGGTCAAAAGACCGAAGGCCAATCTTATTCTCAGTCTTGGGAAATGGTGCACCAGATGGGCGGCACAGACTTCCCGTTGGCGACGCTCACGGTTCAATCAGACTTGAGCATGATCCTAGATGACTTTGAAGAACGAGTGTTATTGTTGCTCGCCTTCGAAGCCGTTAAAATCTTCTTGTTGTCTCTGGTATGTTTAACCATCGTCTATCGTCTTGTCGTAAAACGTTTGATGACCATGTCTTCCCAAATCAACCAGCAACAGGTCGAAGACAACAAACCGCGCTTTATAACGCCAACTCACTCTACTTACAAAGATGAGATATCGACTCTAGAGAGTAGCTATAACCGATCGGTAGAACGTATTCGTCAACAATATCAAGAGCTGGAAAAAGCCAAAGACGTTGCTGAGGTGGCCAACCGCAATAAAAGTGAATTCCTTGCCAATATGAGTCACGAAATCCGTACCCCAATGAATGGGATTATCGGGTTATCGTCTTTGCTCTCTGAAATGGATATGCCGAAAGAGCAAAAAGAGTACATCAACATGCTCAATACCTCTTCGCTTACTTTGCTCGACTTAATCAATGACATTCTCGATTACTCGAAGATCGAAGCGGGGCGACTAGAGCTTCAGCAAGAGCCGATGAAAATGATGGGCATTGCGGCCGACGTTGAATCAATCTTTCGAGTGAAAGCCGAACAGAAAGGGCTTCGATTCCAATTAGCGATCGACCCTAAGATCCCAACCATGGTGATTGGCGACGGTACTCAACTAAGACAAGTCCTAAATAACTTAGTAGGCAACGCGATTAAATTTACCGAGCATGGCCACGTCACGCTCTCGCTTCGTTTGGAAGAGGTGGTTGAGCCTGAGCAAAAACTCAGAGTGAGGTTCGAGGTTGTCGACAGCGGTATCGGTATTGCAGAAGACAAACAGAAATCGGTGTTCGATAAGTTTCAACAAGCCGACGGCAGTACCACACGTATTTATGGAGGCACAGGGCTTGGTCTAACAATATGCGAGAAGATAGTGACATTGATGGGCAGCAAGCTTGAACTCACCAGTGTTGAAGGTAAAGGCAGTACCTTCTATTTTACGGCTGACTTTGACCCGTGTTTAGAAGCCGATGAAAGCAATATCGATTTCAATAAGGTTTCGGTTCTGCTTGTGGATGATAGCCAGCTGAACATGCGTATAACGTCTACACAGCTTCAATCCTTTGGCGTTAAGTCTGAGTGCTGTGAAACGGCAAACCAAGCGTTAGAGTTGGTTTCAGAGTCTGTGGCTCAGTCATCACCTTATGCTCTCGTTCTGATAGACAAAGTAATGCCGTCCGTTGATGGCTTTCAACTGGCGAGAAGCTTAGTTGAACGCTTTGGTAGCGAGTGTCCCAAGTTAGTGATGATCTCTGCTGACCCTAGAAAGCAAGATGAAGCTCGTGCTAAACAAGTCGGTTTTGTTGCCTACATTGCGCGTCCTTACCAAGATAATCAGCTTAAATGGACCATCAGTGAGGTACTCGCGAGAGCGGCTGATACTTCAGTCTTTACCTATCCGAACAGAGGAGAGGTTGCGTTTAAAGACAATGAACCTGTGCCGTTAAGTAAATCTGCAGCGGTTGTTAAAGATGCTCCCATTGTCTCTGTAAACGCCACACCAGCCGATAAACAAGCTCCAATTCAAGCAGAGTCAAAACCTGTCGCAGTTGCCGGAGAATTTAGTGGTACAGTTTTAGTTGTTGAAGACTCGCGAGTAAACCAACAAGTCGCCAAGATGATGCTCAAGAAGCTTGGCTTTGAGGTTGATATTGCCGACAACGGTGAAATTGGTGTCGAGAAATTCAAAGTCAACGAATACGAGATGATTTTTATGGATTGTCAGATGCCGGTTCTCGATGGCTTCGAAGCGACCAAGCAGATCCGAGCGCTCGAAGAAGGGGCTGCAAAGCATATTCCAATCATTGCGCTGACGGCCAACGTCGTGCAGCGAGACAAGCATTTGTGCTTCGATGTAGGCATGGATGAGTTTTTACCTAAACCGGTTAACCAAGGCAAACTGAGAGAGATCGTAGCGAGTTTCTTGTCGAAAGAGACGGAATCAAACAAAGAACATGAGCAGCAAATTGTTTAGTTGAGTATCTCTAATCTTACTTTCATTAAAAGAGTAATGAGGCGAATTAGACATAGTCTTTTATGCCGTTGGTTATATTTGAAGTATCGTGTGAAAGAAATGATAAAGGTGGCCTGAAAAGACCACCTTTTTTGTATGTGTCGGTTTGAACTTAATCTCTATCGATTGCGAACGCAGACCATGCTTGACGTGTCGGCATCACTTCGACTCGGTTAATGTTGATGTGATCTGGCAAGGTTGCGATATAAAACATCTGCTCGGCAATATCCTCTGCTGACAACGGTGTAGTGCCTTGGTAAAGGTTGTCTGAAGCCGTCTGGTTACCTTTAGTTCTTACAAGAGTAAATTCCGTTTCTGCAATACCAGGGGAGAGGTCAGTCACTCGTACCCCTGTGCCTTGTAAGTCACAACGTAGGTTGTAACTGAACTGCTTTACGAACGCTTTGCTGGCACCATACACATGGCTTCCTGGGTAAGGCCACTGTCCGGCGATTGACCCAACATTGATGATTGAGCTTCCTGCGCCTTTTTTAATTAACGTAGGCAACAGCGCATGAGTAACATTAACCAAGCCTGTGACATTGGTATCGATCATAGTGTGCCAGTCTTTCAAGTCCACATCAGGCGCGCCTTCTGGTGCCAAAGCTAACCCAGCATTATTGACCAATGCGGTAATCGATGAAAATTCAGCGGGTAATGAATCAATGGCTTGTTTTACGGCGTCTGCGTCTCGAACGTCGAGTTGAATTACATGCACAGGCACCGTTAATTCTTCCTTTAGGTCGAGTAGCCTTTCGATTCGACGACCAGACAGCACTAACGACCAGTTATCTTCTGCGAAACGTTTTGCTGCCGCTTTGCCGAAACCAGAGGTTGCCCCTGTAATGAACGCTATCTTATCCATAAATACATCCTTCTAATTTGAAATTAACATAAGTAGTGCCATGCCGATCAAAATCGGCGCGGTCGTTGTTTTTGCAGACAAGTTCGGTACTGATAGATACAGTTTTTGCCCCAGTACATTGCCAATCAAAGCTGCCGGTAATAGCCATAAACCTGTGATGAACGATTCTTGGTTAAATGCGCCAATCCATATGAAGCCGATCAGTGAAATCGCTGAACTCAGCAGAAAAAACACAATCGCGGTGGCTCTCTGTTCACTGGTTTTAATGGTCAGGTTCATCAAATACGTCACTAATGGCGGACCTCCTGAAGAAGCGGTGGTCATGCTAAACCCCGAAATGGCTCCCGCCCAAAACGCGTGTCGTTGGTGCAACCAAGTGAGGCGTAAGTCCAAAATAATCAGCGTGCCAGCGACCAAAGACATCATCGCGATAAAGGCCTTCAAGCCTGATTCCGATATCGTGCTAATGAAATACAGCGAGAAAGGCACCGCAACCAACATGCCAATACACAGCGGCGCAATAAGCCGGATATTGATGGTGGTTTTACTTCGCTTGAGCAGAGGAAAGGCACTTAAAAAGTCCAACAAGATAGCGATGGTTACCGCTTGCAATGGTGGAACAATAAAGCTGAGGGAAAGCGCTACGATAATCGCAAACCCAAATCCTGAATAGCCTCGAACTACTCCTGCAAACAGAATCAATGTCATCGCTAATCCTAATTCCACTCTTGCTCACCTCTTTGCTTTTGATATTGCTGCTGCGTTAATTAGCGTTCGATGAGACCTGTCTCGTCTGCCTTTCAATCTATTCACACCTAAGAGTTTTGAATAGAGCCAGATCGACGATTGGATTGGGTCAGGCTGTTTGTTGGATCGGGGATGAGACTTGGGCTGATGTACTGGCCCAATGTTTTGTTGAAACTGACACTATGACCTCCGCCCTGTTTGGGATGAAGATTATTCCATCCGATAGCGCAGCCTTTTCAATGTCGTGTTTTGTGTCTTTCATTCTCGAAGACGAGCCAAGCACGAGCGGCTGTGAATCTAGTGTTGTTAATGGAGACGATGAAATGGAAGTATCAACAGAACAGCTTGTGAACCAAGATATTATCGACCTCGACAAGAGCGTATTTCATTCTTGGTCGATTCAAGAAGCAGCGGAGCCTATCGCCATTGCGGGTGGGCAAGGATGCAAAATGTGGGACTACGAAGGTAAAGAATACCTTGATTTTAGTAGCCAACTGGTTAACACCAACATTGGTCATCAGCATCCACAAGTGATCAAAGCGATTAAAGATCAGGCTGATTCATTAGTGACCGTTGCCCCTGCGACCGCCAACCTCACTCGTGGTTTGGCGGCTAAGCGTATCTTGTCGAAAGCGCCAAGCTCGTTTAAGAAGGTGTTCTTTACCAATGCAGGGGCAGATGCCAACGAAAATGCGATTCGCATGGCGCGACAATTCACAGGGCGCGACAAGGTGCTATCTGCTTACCGTTCTTACCATGGCAATACAGGTACTGCTATTGCTGCGACGGGGGATTTTCGTCGAATTCCAAACGAGTATAGCCGTGGGCACGTTCACTTCTTCAATCCATTTCTCTATCGAAGCGAATTCAACGCGGCGACTGAGGCAGAAGAGAGTGAGCGTGCCCTGCAGCATTTAGAGCGAGTGATTGAATGCGAAGGACCAACGGCGATTGCGGCGATTATCCTAGAGACGATTCCGGGAACGGCTGGTTTTCTCATTCCGCCCAAAGATTACCTTATCGGCGTGCGTGAGCTGGCAACCAAACATGGCATTCAGTTGATATTCGATGAAGTCATGGTCGGCTTTGGCCGCACGGGTAAGTGGTTTGCGTTTGAGCACTTTAATGTAGTGCCAGATCTGATTACTTTCGCGAAAGGGGTGAACTCGGGTTATGTGCCGGCTGGTGGCGTGGTGGTCAGCGAACCGATCGTTGAGCACTTTAAGTCAAACTTCTTTATGGGCGGCTTAACGTACTCTGGTCACCCTTTGGCGATGGCTTCTATCGTTGCAACGCTCGATGTGATGGAGCAAGAGGGCATTGTCACACATGCTGATAACGTCGGTAACAGCGTTCTAGGGCCGCTCCTACTGAGCCTTCAAGAGTTACACCCTATGATTGGTGATGTGCGCGGTAAAGGGATGTTCTGGGCTGTAGAGCTGGTGGAAGATCGTGAAAGTAAAACACCTTTAAGCAATGAAAAAATGGGGCAATTGAAAGCGCAATTGACCAAGCGAGGCCTGTTGACCTTCATTGTGAATAACCGCATTCACGTTGCGCCACCTTTGGTTATTCAGCCAAGCGAGATAAAGAAAGGCGTTAAGATCATTGATGAAGTGTTGTTTGAACTTGCTTCTTAATTCTTCAATAAGATAGCTAGCACAGCAACCAAGGCACTTTGGCAAAGGATTCCCCGTTCTTTTCAAAGTGCTTATTTTTCCTGAGTGCTTGGCTTTTGAGTGTCTAGCTTCCAATTGGTTAGGTATAGTCGAAAAAGAGCATCGATTGATGCTCTTTTTTACGTCATTGTCTTGAATAACAACGTCTACATAACCCTTTGTGATGCTAGCTCTTCATTACCTCTGACAGCTCTTTGATGCCGGGGGCGATCAAGTCTTTGTCGATGGCGTGAAAGCCCAACCTGAAATAAGAATTAGGATCAAATTCGGATGAAGTTTCATTGCTCAACTTCGTTTCAGGATCGGTCATGAAGTGAGAATACCCTGTCTCAATCAAAATCCCTTTTTGTGCGGCTCGTGACGCTAAGCGTTGGCTATTGATGTGACTGGGCGTTTGTAGCCACAGAGAGTTGGCCTGCTCGCTTTGAGCCAGTCGCTTGCAGTCAGGTAAGTACTTCAAGACAGCATCGTTGATCAGCTTCCAGCGCTGGCGAGTGTTTTCTCTAAAGCGCCTCACAAAGCTGTCGTAGTAGCCTTGTTCAATAAAGTGCGCTACTTCCATCTGAACACGGCTTGGCGCATGTCGGTACATCAAGCGACGCAGTATTCTAAGGTCGTAGATTAACTCTTCAGGTGCCACGATGTAGCCTAACCTCAAGCCGGGTGCCAGTAGCTTAGAGAAGCTGCTGACGTAGATGACTCTCCCTTCCTTGTCATTGGCTTTTAGCGCGGGTTTAGGATTCCACTCCACGTTGCACTCGGCGTCATAGTCATCTTCGATAATTACCGCGTCATTGGCTTTGGCCATTTCAAGTAACTGAGTTCGACGCTCATCACTCATGGTGACGCCGGTTGGAGCTTGATGGCTAGGCGTGACATAGAAGTGATCACACAGTGAAGAGTGCTCATTGAATCTCAATCCTTGTTCATCCACTTGATGCGGGTGTAACTGCGCGCCAGAGAGATTGAAGATGTGATTCGCTTCTTTGTAGCCGGGGTTCTCGACTCCGACTCGACTCTGATGGTTCATGAGCAAAGTCGAAATCAAATACAGCGCATTCTGCGAACCTAAGGTTATGAGGATCTCATCACTTTGGGCATGAATACCGCGCTGTGGGAGCACCCTTGTGCGTATCTGTTCGACCAGCATGTCGACGTCTTTATCGACCTTGTCGCAAAGCCAGCGGTGATCATGTGGGTCTGAGGTGACCTTTCTTGTCGCTTCTCGCCATTGAGCTAATGGGAAGTCATTGATAGAGGGTTGGCCAAAAATAAATGGGTATTGGTAACAACTCCAATGCGAGGGTTTGACGATGCGTGGGTATTGGCCCAATTGCAGCTTAACGCGTTTGCTCCAATCCGGTGCATTGTCGCTGTCGGCTGATTCAAAATGATCCAAACTCGCGTCGATAGTATCACTCGGGTTTTCATACTTTTCTGAAAGGTAATAACCACTGCGAGGCTTACTGATGAGGTAGCCATCGTCGAGCAAACTGTCGTACACCAACGAGACAGTATTGCGTGAAACACCCAATTGGCTAGACAGCTTACGACAAGACGGAAGCGCTTGTTCAGCCGGAAAAATACCATTCAATATCGCCGTCACCAAATAGCTACGTACTTGTTCTTGCAGGCTTCTTTTGGAATCAAACTCGATGAAACAATTGTGATTTATCGCCATGAGATACAGTCCTTATTCTCAGTGAACCTCAGTCCAATTTGTATAAAAGAGCAAGAAATGCGCCAGAGTTCATATTGATGTTTTAAGAGTGTGTTTTGCTCTCTCTAAACCCCGAAAATTACGTTGTCCCAAACTAGAAAATCGTTCTGTCCCAACCTGAAAATTAAATTGGCTCTACGTCTCCGATGCATTCCGTTCATAAAGTAAAGGCAGGCAAATAATCTCGATAAGGAAAGCGTATGAAACAGGGAATGACGATGAAGGCATGGGTTTCAACAGCGGCAGCGACAGTTGTACTGGGTTGTTTTGGAGTCGCACAAGCATCGGAGCTTGCAGCCATCGAAAAGCAAGGCTTCATGAAAGTGGCGACAGAAGACAACTACTCTCCATTCAACTATATCGACCGCGGTAAGCCTGCGGGGATTAACAAAGATTTGCTTGATGAGTTACGTGAATATTCGAAGTTCGATATCGAACAAGAGATCTTACCTTGGACAGGACTACTCGCTTCGGTATCTGCGGGTCAATATGATGTGGCGTTAACTGGCGCGATCATTACCGATGCTCGCTTGAAGGCCTTTGATTTCACTCCACCTATCGCTTCAGCGCAGCATTACTTCTTAACCAGAGCTGACGCGGAAGATATTAATACGGTAGCCGATTTAGATGGAAAAACAGTGGGCTTACAAGCGGGCAGTGCTTTGCTAGAAAGGCTTCCAGAGCTCGAAGTGATGCTCGAAGCACAAGGCAAATCTTTGGGTAAAGTGGTGCAGTATCAATCCTACCCAGAAGCGTATTCCGACTTGGCAATCGGCCGAATAGACTATGTGATCAACAGTGTGGTTTCAGTTAACGAGGTAGTGAAGTCGAAGTCAAAGGTATTCAAAAAAGGCGAAGCAGTCTCTGGCCCAGGTTTCGTTAGCTGGCCAGTTCCTAAAGATAATCCTGAGCTTTTGGCTTACCTAACGGAATTCTTCCTACACCTTGAGCAAACAGGAAAAATGGCAGAGTTGCAGAAGAAGTGGTTCGGTGAATCGTTCGACCAACTCCCTTCAGAAGCCATCACTTCGGTTGAGCAGTATCACAAGCTAACAGCCGTTCAATAGATGAATAAGCATGCGCTGACACAAACAGTTAACGGCTGTTTGTGTCCATGCCAATGGGTTCAAAGCGGTTTAACCCATGAGTCATTGGCGCACAATCTATCGAAAGAAGTCGCTGATCAAAGAGGTCGTTTATGGATTATTACGCTTGGGAACAGTTGCTACAGGGCGCGTGGGCAACGGCATGGATATCGGCAGTATCGATTGTATTAGGTGTCGTCATCGGCCTAATGATTGCCTTAGTTAGAATGATGAAAATCCCGTTTGTGGATCAAATATTGGGTATCTATGTCAGCTGGGCACGAGCAACGCCTTTGGTGACACTGGCTCTGTTTATTTTCCTTTCTTTTCCGTCATTTGGCATCAATTTAGATAAACACGTTTCTGCTATTTTAGCTCTCACACTCAATACATCGGCATTCAATGCAGAGATTTGGCGCAATGCCTTTCTTAACTTTTCAAAAGGTCAAATGGAAGCGGCAGAAGCCATTGGTATGAGACGTATCACTTATTTTCGCCGCATCATGTTCCCGCAAATGGTGATCATGAGCCTACCAGCGCTAGTCAATGAGATGTCGTTCTTAATCAAAGGCAGCCCAGCGATTGCGGTGATCGGCATCGTCGACCTAACTCGTGTCACCAATCGAATCTCTGCGGTTACCTATGAACCACTTGGGCCGATTCTATGTGCCGGTGCCATTTACATGTTGATTATTGGCGTGTTGGTGAAGTTGCAAGCGGTGGCTGAAAACCGAGCTACTTATCTGCAGTAGTAAGTGTGGCTATCAGTAATCTACCTCAGTCACAGCTATCAACAACAACCACAGTTTAGCCGTCATGGCTACTTGGTCAGAAACACCATTTACCTGCTTGTGATGCGTTATTGAGCGGGTAAGTTTAAGGAGTAAATATGGAAGAATGGAATATTATCTGGCAACAAAAAGAGCTGTTTGCTTCAGGGTTTGTGACCACATTTTATCTTTTTGTTTCGTCTTCAATCTTGAGTTTCGTCATCGGTATTGGTTTGTTGTATTGCCTCGAAAACTCAAAACTTGGTGTGAAGTACACCATCAATAGTTTGATAGGCATGATGCGCACCTTGCCGTTTCTTATCTTAGCGTACCTGCTCTATTACGGGTTGCCGCAGGTTGGTATTCGACTCGATGCTATTACAGCGGGAATCATCGCGCTAAGTCTCTATCACGGTACCTATTTTTGTGAGATTTTCCGAGGTGTTCGTAAAGGGCTAGAGCCAGGTTACATCGAAGCAGCGCACGCTTATGGCTTCTCTAAATTCAAAACCTTTACCCGAGTTATTACCCCAAATGTGTTGTTTAAGTCGGTTCCACTGATCACGAACCAACTCATCATCTGCTTAAAAGACACTGCGTTTCTTAGCATCATCACCGTCGCAGAAATTACCGCGGCCGCCAACAGCATTCAATCAACGTACTTCATCCCATTGAATGCGTTCATCATTGCTATCGCGCTCTACTGGGCCGTGAGTATTGCACTTGAAACCATCACCAAACGAATCCAAACCAAAGTTGAACTTAGAGGGCTTAGCCATGCTTAAACAATCAGAGATTATTGAAACGGAAGCACCGATTAACCCTTCTTTGGGCGTGAATTTGGAAGTGATTGAGTGCGAACCACTATTGGAAGAACGAGAGACGATCATTAAGGTTGAAAACCTGTCGAAACAGTTTGATGGCATCGAAGTACTGCGAGACATCAACCTCAACATCAACAAAGGCGATGTGGTGAGTATTCTCGGTTCGTCAGGTTCGGGGAAATCGACGCTATTACGTTGCATGAACTGGTTAGAGCAGCCAGAGCGCGGCACGATTTTTATGGGTGATGAGCGTATTGGTATCAACTCTGAAACGGGTAAGCCACTCAAATACAAAGAGTTGGCGAAACTTCGAGAGCGCCTTGGTATGGTTTTCCAAAGCTTCAACTTGTGGCCGCATCTCACCGTGTTGCAAAACGTTATGGAAGCGCTGGTTCACGTTAAGAAGATAGCGAAATCAGACGCCGAAGAGATGGCACGTAAGCAACTCGATAAGGTTGGGATGTCGCACAAACTAGAAAACTACCCAAGCATGTTATCGGGTGGGCAAAAGCAACGTGTCGCTATTGCCAGAGCTCTCGCGATGGAGCCGGATGTGTTGCTGTTTGATGAACCAACGTCAGCACTCGATCCTGAATTGGTCGAAGAGGTGTTGTTGGTGATGAAGAAACTGTCGCAAGAGGGCTACACCATGGTGGTTGTGACACATGAGATGGAGTTTGCGCGTCAGGTATCGGATCAGGTGGTGTTTCTTGAAAAAGGCATATTGATTGAAAAATCCAACCCAGAGAAGTTTTTCACTAACCCAGATTCATCAAGGGTAAGACAGTTCCTCAAGCTTGATTCATGAGTTAGATAGCTTGCACAGCTTCAAGGTTCGATCGTTAAAAAACTCCGTCAGAATTTGTCGGAGTTTTTGTATGTTAGCTTTTTCTTCCCAAACCTAAACTTAAGCCTAAAACTATACAAATGGCCATGTGGCGCTAACCAATACTGTCAATATGAATGACCACAGAGTCCGGTCGCCAGTATTCCAACTCGCAGTCCATTAGCTCACCGTCTTGTTTGTAGTTCACTCGACAGATCTTAAGAACAGGCTGCCCCTCAGCCAAATTCAGCGCCTTGGCGACATGAGCAGGGGCAGAAGTTGGAATTACATCAAAACGCGAGCGTTGGGTCTCGTAGCCGTATTTTTCTCGGTAGATGCCTGTCAGCGACATGGTGAGGTTTTCTGACAACACCTTCTCAAACAACGGCGCTTTTAAGACGTTTTCAACAAACAGCACCGCTCGGCCATCAATAAAGCGTAGTCGCTCAATCACGTGTATCGGCGTTATCTGTTCTATCTCTAATGCTTTGGCGTAATCGCCCGCGGCCATCTCTGTGCGGGTGCTCAGCAGCCTTGTTTCTGCAATACGATGTTGTTCGCGAATCATTTGATGAAAGTGAGAACGAGACAATGGGTTGTAGCGAATTCGTTCGGGTGACACATACCAGCCTCGACGCTCTTCTCTGTATATCAGACCTTCGGTTTCTAATGACACCAATGCATCTTTGAGCGTGATTCGTGTGGTGGAAAACAGCTCGCTAAGGTTTCTTTCGGATGGCAGTTTTTGCCCTTCAATGAAGATACCTGATTGAAGCTGCTCTCGAATACTCGCCTTAATTCTTCCTAACTGTGTCCCTGATTGCCCGGTGCCCAATGTTCTCATTACTGATCTAGTCCATAAGTTCGTGTGCTTAATAAGGTAAACCATGGAGTTAACAGGAATGTGACAGTAAACAATGGCTTATTGTCATATGAGTGAAATATAACTGCCACGTAAATGCACTCGAACTGTCAAATAACTTACGGTAAACCGTCACATTCCGGCTATAGCATACAAAACGAACTTACTGACCTAGTCCAGAAGGATAGAGACAATGAAAACTTTGCTTAGCCGTTCAACTGTATCGCCAGCTAAATTAATCGGTTCACCTGCAAAATTAATCGGCGCAACGCTAATAACGGCAACACTTTCAATGCCAGCGATGGCGAAGGATGCTGATCTTGAGTCACTGATTGAAGCCGCTCAAAAAGAGGGTGCTGTTTACAGTGTGGGTATGCCAGACAGTTGGGCAAACTGGAAAGGCACATGGACTGACCTGAAAGCAAACTACGGTTTGAAGCATCAGGATACCGATATGAGCTCGGCTCAAGAGCTCTCGAAATTTGAAGCAGAGAAGAAAAACGCAACCGCTGATATTGGTGATGTGGGTTTCGCATTCGCACGTGTGGCCGTAAAGAAAAACGTCACTCTGCCATACAAACCAACCACTTGGAATGACATTCCAGACTGGGCAAAAGACAAAGATGGTCACTGGGCTCTGGCTTACACTGGCACCATCTCTTTCATTTCCAACAACAATCTTGTTGAAGATGCGCCGAAAACTTGGAGTGACTTACTAGAAGGTGACTACAAAGTCACAGTCGGTGACGTAGGCGTAGCAGCGCAAGCAAACAACGCGATTCTAGCGGCTGCATTTGCTAACGGTGGTGACGAGTCAAACCTAAAACCGGCGATTAAATTCTTTGGTGAGCTAGCGAAGCAAGGCCGTCTGTCTTACACCGACCCAAGCATCGCGAATCTTGAAAAAGGCGAAGTGGAAGTGGCAATCATGTGGGACTTCAACGCACTGAACTACCGCGACAAGATCGACCGTGAGCGCTTTACAGTCAGCATTCCACAAGATGGCTCAGTGATTTCTGGTTACACCACCATCATTAACAAATACGCACAAAACCCGAACGCGGCGAAGTTGGCTCGTGAATACATCTTCAGCGACCAAGGCCAAATCAACCTAGCAGAAGGTTACGCACGTCCAATCCGCAGCAACATTACGCTACCTCAATCAGTACAAGACAAGCTGATCTCGAACGATGAATACAGCAATGTGCACCCAGTGACTGACTTCTCAGCATGGGAAAAATCAGCACGTCGCCTGCCACGTCAATGGCAAGAAAGCGTATTGATTCACCAGCAGTAACCCCGCTTAACACGCCACCTGTAACGGGTGGCTTATAGAAACAAGCAATAGAGAATAGACCATGAGCAATAAGGTTATCCTTGTTGTTCTAGATGGACTGAACTATCAGGTAGCCCGTGATTGCATGGGCTACCTGAACGGCCTTCTAGAACTAAGCAATTTGCAGACAAAACAGGGCACTTCGCAAATCATGAGCGCGCAAAAAAACAAGCTGCGCGCCACGCTTTACCCTGTGCAATGTGAGCTGCCATCTATGTCACGCCCGCTGTATGAGTGCATTTTAACTGGGGTTCGCCCTGTCGAGAGTGGCATCGTTAACAACCAAATCGTGCGTTTATCGAATCACGAGTCGATCTTTAGCTTGGCTAAATCGCAGGGCAAAGTGACGGCTGCAGCGGCATATCATTGGGTGAGTGAGCTGTATAATCGAGCGCCATTTGATGCTGTACGCGACCGTTTCACTAACGATGAAAGTATGAACATCCAACACGGCTGTTTCTACCATTGGGACCACTACCCAGATGAAGCCTTGTTCTTGGATGCAGAGCACTTGCGCGTGACTCATCAGCCTGATTTTTTGCTGATTCACCCAATGAACATTGACGATATGGGACATAAGCATGGGTTGGATTCTCGCCAGTACCGCAATAGTGCACGTGGCGCGGATATCTACCTATCAAACTATCTTGAGAAATGGGTAGACGATGGTTATCAGGTGATCATCACCAGTGACCATGGCATGAACAATGACCTGTCTCATGGTGGCATTTTGCCTGAAGAGCGCGAAGTACCTTTCTTTGTGATTGGTGATAAGTTCACACACCAAGAATGTTCAGTGAAACAGACCGACATCTGCGGCAGCGTTTGTCAGTTACTCAACCTTGAACACGATAAATCTTACACTCAGGAATTGTTGGCCCTATGAGCAGTTCTGTAATCATGCAGAGCGATGGCTCTGCGCTTAAACCCAAAACCAAATCTTTGTTTCAACGCTTCAAGCCCGCTTTGTGGCTTGCGCCTTTCGCGCTGTTCTTCTACCTGTTCCAACTGGCACCTATGGTTTGGGTGCTGATCAACAGCTTCTTCTATGACGATGAGCTCTCTCTCGAAAACTATTCTGAAATATTCGATTCTGCTTTCATGATGCAGGCTTTTGGCAACAGTTTATGGTTGTCGATTTGGTCGAGCATTGTTGGCTTGGCGATTGCGACTCTGTTGGTCTCTTCATTGCGCCGTGTTGATTCTAAAATCCGCGATGCGGTGATTGCCTTCACCAACATGAGCAGTAATTTTTCTGGCGTTCCGTTGTCTTTCGCTTTCATCATCATCCTTGGGACCAACGGTGCGATTACCTTGTTGCTCAAGCAGTATGGATTGCTGGGTGATTTCGACCTTTACGGCAAGTGGGGCTTGCTGGCGATTTACATCTACTTCCAGATCCCATTGGCGGTGTTGTTGCTGTATCCAGCGTTTGATGCTCTGAGTGACGACTGGCAAGCCGCTTCGGCACTGCTTGGCGCGAAAACTTGGCAATACTGGACCAAAATCGCGCTGCCTGTGTTATCTCCGGCTTTGTTCGGCACCTTCATCATCTTGATTGCTAATGCGATTGGCGCCTATGCGAGTGTGTATGCGTTGACCTCGGGCAACTACAACGTGATTACGATTCGAATCGCGAGCTTAGTATCAGGCGACTTGTTCCTAGAGCCAAACCTAGCCGCTGCAATTTCCGTGATTCTGATGGCGATGCTGGCCTTCATCACAGTGATTAACCAATGGCTGATCAGTAAAAGCTACGCAGGGAAGAGAAAGTAATGAACACCGTAAATACTCGCTTTCATAAAACGGTTGTCTATTCGATTGTCGGCATCATGATGATCCCGATCTTAGCGACCTTTATCTACTCGATCTCTTCTCGTTGGGGCGCAACGATCCTGCCGGATGGCTTCACGTTAGATTGGTATATCAACCTGCTGACCGATCCTCGCTTCTTACAAGCTTTTGGTCGTTCACTGTTTATCTGTGTGGCAGCACTGTCATTGAGTGTGGTGTTGGTCTTGCCTGCGATTTTCGTGGTGTTTTACTATTTCCCGAAACTCGACAAGGTGATGAATATCCTGATCTTATTGCCATTCGCGGTGCCACCCGTGGTGTCGTCGGTTGGCTTGCTTCAGCTATATGCCGATAGTGAAATTTCCTTGATAGGCACACCGTGGATCTTGATTGGTACTTATTTCACCATCGCGCTGCCATTCATGTACCGCGCGATTGCCAACAGCTTTGAAGCGATCAACCTGCAAGACTTGATGGACGCGGCACACCTGCTCGGCGCGAGTACTACTAAAGCATTCTTGTTGATTATTCTGCCAAACCTTAAGAAAGGCTTAATGGCGTCACTGTTCTTGTCGTTCTCGTTCCTATTGGGCGAGTTCGTGTTTGCCAATATCTTGGTGGGTACACGTTACGAGACACTGCAAATCTACCTATACAACATGCGTCAAACCAGCGGCCACTTCACGTCAGCCCTTGTGATGACGTACTTCCTGTTTATTTTCTTACTGACTTGGTTGGCAAGTCGTTTCAGCCAGGGAACAAAATAATGAGCTATGTAAATGCAAAAAACCTCACCAAGAGCTTTGGTGACAACATGGTGTTTGAAGATATTGAATTTTCCATCGAGAAGGGCGAATTCATTACTCTGCTTGGCCCAAGTGGCTGTGGTAAATCGACTCTACTGCGCAGCTTGGCTGGCCTGAATCCGGTCGATGGTGGCGAGATCTGGGTCAACGGTGAAGAGATAACTCACCAAGTGCCGCAACAACGTGGCATCGGCATGGTGTTTCAATCTTATGCCCTGTTCCCTAACATGACGGTTGAAGGCAACATTGCGTTTGGCCTGAAAATGAAAAAGCTTGCTGCTGACGAGATTAAACGTGAAGTGGCGAAAGTGATTGGGCTGGTGGAATTAACGGGCAAAGAGAAGTTCTACCCGCATCAGTTATCGGGCGGTCAGCGTCAGCGTGTCGCCTTGGCAAGAGCCTTGGTAGTGAAGCCGCGTATTCTGCTACTTGATGAGCCGCTTTCGGCGCTGGATGCGAAGATCCGTAAACACCTACGCCAACAGATCCGAGATATTCAAAAAGAGATGAATCTGACCACGATCTTCGTGACTCATGATCAGGAAGAAGCGATGATCATGTCTGACCGTATCTTCTTGATGAATAAAGGCGAGATCGTACAAGCGGGTACACCCGAAGAGATCTACACTCAACCTGCCAATGAGTTCGTTGCTGGGTTCATGGGGCACTATAATTTGGTGCAAGCAAACCAAGCCAAGCAACTTTTCAACATTGAAACGGAATGGAAAGTGGCGATTCGACCGGAATCTATCTACGTGAAAGAGCAAGGTCGACAATATGGCGAACATATCTCTGCGCCAAAAACCGGTACCATTCGTAACCACCAGCTCTTGGGCAACGTGATTCGCTACCAGGTAGATGTCGATGAATGTGAATTAACGGTCGACTTATTAAACCGTTCCTCAGAACGACTGTTGGCAAACGGCAGCCAACTTGAACTCCTGTTTAACCTTAACGAAATTCAACCTGTGAGAGCCTAAGATGTTCAAACCTTTGTATGTATTTGATATGGACGAAACGCTGATCAATGCTGATGCAGCAATGCTTTGGAATGAGTTCTTGGTTGAAAAGGGCATTGCCACTGCGCCCAACTTTATTGAAGAAGATAAGCGCCTAATGGGCCTGTATTCGGAAGGCAAACTGAACATGGAAGATTACCTCACGTTTTCCATGCAGCCTTTAGCCGATATGCCAACAGAGCAAGTCACCGCCTTGGTGGAAGAGTGTGTTGAACAGCATATTTTGCCTAAACAGTTCAAGCAGTCGAAACCTTTGATTGAGCAGCTTGAGAATGATGATATTGATATGCTGATCATCTCTGCCAGCGTGACTTTCTTAGTGGAAGCTGTGGGCCGTAAGATTGGTATCGAGAATGCACTTGGTATTGATTTGATTGAAAACCAAGGTCGTTTCACGTCTCAGATCTCTGGTGTGCCAAGCTACCGTGAAGGCAAAGTGACGCGTTTAAAAGAGTGGTTAGATAAGCAAGAAACTAACTACTCAGACATTCACTTTTATACGGATTCAATCAACGACTTACCTTTGTGTGAACACGCTGATTTTGCTTACCTAGTAAACCCATGCCCGCGTTTGAAAGCACTGGCTGATCAACCGAATTGGTCGATTCTCAACTGGGATTAACGCGAACCTTATATTCGATTTAGGTTCGTTCTAGAACTCATCAAGCCGCTGACTACAGCGGCTTTTTGATTCGTATTATTCTATTTCTAGTTTGTAACCTATCCCGTAAATGGATTTGATGTAGTCACATTTTTCATTTATCGAGACCATTTTTTTGCGTAAGTTTTTAATATGGCTATCGATAGTGCGATCACTGACCACTCTTCTATCGTCGTAGATTTTATCAATCAATTGATCGCGACTATAAATGCGGCCAACATTTTGATAAAGAAGGTGCAAAAGCCGAAACTCAGCTGGCGTTAAACTTAGCTTAATACCACATAGGACGGCGGTCATACTCAATTCATCAATATCAATGGCGTTCGTTGCTGACGTGGCTTGGGGCTTGTTGGAACGGCGCAAAATATTTTTCACCCTCACGACTACTTCTCTCGGGCTGTACGGCTTACATATATAATCATCTGCACCCAATTCAAGCCCAACGAGTCGATCGATCTCTTCGACCTTGGCTGTCGCCATAACCACTGGGATGTCACTGAACGTTCTCAGCTCTCGATAAATATCCAACCCGTCTCTATTGGGTAGCATGAGGTCGAGAATAATGAGTTTAGGCGATGCTTGCTTTACCCAGTCAATGACAAGGTTACCATCGATAATATGATGACTTTCAAGGCCAGAGTGCTCTAAGTACTCACACAGTACACTTGCTAATGCAGGCTCATCTTCGACGACTAAAATCACGATTTTATTTCCTTTGGTAACGCTATGATGATTCGTAGTCCACCCAATTCTGAGTGGTCGGCAGTAATGTGTCCTTGGTGCGCTTCAACGATATTTTTACAGATAGATAATCCAAGTCCAGAACCGCCACTTGAGCGACTACGCGATTTATCAACGCGGTAAAGCCTCTCAAATAAACGTGGAAGTGATGCATCAGGTACACCTGGATCACTGTCTTCAACGTTGATAATAATACTATCACTAATGTCGGTAACATCTATCGATACATACCCATTATCGCCAGTGTATCGCGCGCTATTTTCTAACAGATTCACAAACAGTTGTGTCAGTAATCTCTCATCACACGAGGTAAACAGTGGCGCCGAATGGTCATAGTGCTTTGTTAATGTGATGTTTTTTTGTTCTAAACGGATCGAGTTTTGAACGATCACAGAATCAATCAGTTTATGTATATCAACGTTGTTTTTAACATTGAGGTTAAATCCGATGTCATACAGGGAGAGTTGGTGAAGATCCTCAACGAGTTGACCTAGTGTGATGATTTGTTGATGTAACGAGTCGATGTATTTTGGTTCAGGAGATCGGATACCGTCTTGTAGCGCTTCTAGTTCACTTCTAAGCACGGTGATAGGCGTTCTAAGTTCATGTGAAATATCTGATAACCACTGTTCTCTAAGTGTTTTCTGTTTTCTTAGTGTCTCGACAACACCGTTGAATATTCCGATGAGATCGGACAATTCATCATTGCCGCTTTTTTTAATGTAGAAATCGAGATCGCCATTTTCGATAGATTTGGCACCTTTCGACAAAGCACGCAATGGTTTCAAAAATCGCCTAACAAGAAACAAAGAGATAAGGAATGAAAGCAACACGGTAATCGATGCGATAGTGCTTACATGCGTCGTTTGTTGTTTGAAAAAGCTTTCTGCTAAAGGCCCTGATATTTCATCCATCTGGACGATGGAGATATACCCAATAACTTGATCATCCAGTGTTATTTCGACTAGTGCTTGATGCTGACCATCTTCAAGGTGATGTAGGTTTTCAGGCGGTCCAATTATGGCTCGCCCGTCTTGATCTAAAATGTTGAGTCGTTGCCAAATAGGTTGAAGGCCTGGCGCTTCCGGCTCTCTTAATGGTGGTGGCGATGGGTGTCTGTCACGAGGATGTGGTCGTGAGGGGCCGCTAATGCTACTGGCGATTAAATGTGGTTCACGCTCTAGCCGCCTCCACTTTTCGGAAGGTGAGTAATATTGCTTTAAGTTATTGGCGAGTTCTTGAGCTAGGGCAATCTCATTATTATTTGTGAAATCTTGGAGCCCTCTTTGAAAACTGGAGTTAATAAAATAGGTCAGTACAAAGAGCATGGTCACGCACACCATTAGTATTGAAACAAACAGTTTGGTGAAAATTGATATGCGCACGTTCTCTCCAGAAATTAAAGTGAATTAAGACGATAGAGTGAGTTAAGACAATAAAATGAGATAAACCAATATTAGCCCTCGATCGTGTGGGAAATATGGACATTGATTTCTTTATTCATCTTAGGCCATGTATAAGCACTCTTTTGTTAGAAATGAATAGGGCTTTGTTTCCTAATTGG